>DXBL01000209.1 GCA_019116555.1 Candidatus Pseudomonas excrementavium | reverse complement strand
CGAAGCCGACATCGCCGCAGACCAGACGGTCCATCGGTTGTGCCCCGGTCATGTCTTTCATCACTGCGTCGATGGCGGCCTGCTGGTCGGCGGTTTCCTCGAAGGGGAAGGCGTCGGCGAAGGTCTGGTAGTCCTGTTCCGGCTGGCTGAAACTGAAGCCCTTGCGCGCGGCGCGGCGGGCGTACACATCCAGCAGCTCGGCGGCCACATCGCGAACCTTTTCCGCCGCTTTGCGCCGAGCCTTCTGCCATTGTTCGGAGCCGAGTCGGTGCAGTGGGGCGTGGTCATCATCGGCGCCGGTATAGCGGGCGATCATGTGCAGGTTCGCGACCGGCACATAGAGTGTGGCTTCATCGGCGTATTCGAGCTTGAGGAACTCTGCTTCCTGGCCTTCCACGCTCAGGTTGACCAGGCCGCGATAGCGACCCACGCCATGATCGATATGCACCACCGGTGCGCCTTCGCGCAGCTCGGTCAGGTTGCGGATCAGGGTGTCGCCCAGGTCGGTCGCCTTGCCGCGCCGCCGGCGCTGCATCACCCGCTGGCCGAACAGCTGACTCTCGGCGATCAGGGCGACGGGCGGGTCCTGGCTCAGCAGCCCCTGATCCACCGGTGCGATCATGATGGCGCACGACAGCTCACTGCCGATGAAGTCGGCCCAGCTGTCCACGGGCTCAGGCTTCAGGGCGATACGTGCCAGCAATTCCAGCAGCGCCTCGCGGCGGCCGGCGGTTTCGGCGACGAACAGCGAGCGGCCGTTGAAGCCTTCGAGGAAGCGCTGCAGTTCGCGCAACGGTTGTTCCAGCTTGCTGTCCAGTGGCAGCTCGGGCGGCGGGCGGCAGTCGAAATTGGTGACGCCGGGCCCTGCGGGCAGGGGCTCGTCGTGGCAGATGATCCGCGGATAGCGCTTGAGCAGGGCGAAGCATTCCTCCACCCGCAAAAACAGCTCCGCCGGGTCCAGCAAGGGTCTGGTCGGGTCGATGCCCTGTTCTTCGTGGCGATTGCGCACATCGGCCCAGAACTGGGTGGCGCTGTCCTCGATGCCTGGCAGGCTGAACAGCAGGGTGTCGTCCGGCAGGTAGTCGAACAGGGTGCCCAGCTCCTCGAAGAACAGCGGTAGGTAGTATTCGATGCCCGGCGGCACCATCCCATCGCTCAGGTCCTGATAGATGGGGCAGCGCCGATGATCGACCTCGAAACGCTCGCGAAAGCGCGCGCGGAATCCGGTCAGTGCGCTCTTGTCGAGGGGGAATTCCCGTGCTGGCAGCAGATGAATGCGTTCGACCTTGTCGATCGAACGCTGGGTCTCCGGGTCGAAGGTGCGCAGCGTTTCGATTTCCTCATCGAACAGGTCGATGCGGTAGGGCAGGCGGCTGCCCATCGGGAACAGGTCCAGCAGGGCGCCGCGCACCGCGTAGTCGCCATGCTCATAAACCGTATCGACACAGCGGTAGCCGGCGGCATCCAGGTCCTGGCGCATGCGGTCGATGTCCAGCCGCTGGCCGACCTTCAGCATCAATACCGAGCCGCCAAGGAAGGTGCGGGGCGCAATGCGGTGCAGCAGGGTGATCATCGGCACGACGAGGATGCCATGACCTACCTGGGGCAGGCGATACAGGGTCTCCAGGCGCTGGGAGATGATGTCCTGGTGCGGCGAGAAGCGGTCGTAGGGCAGGGTTTCCCAATCGGGGAAGGTGGCCACCGGCAGGTCAGGGGCGAAGAACCGCAGTTCCTGTTCCAGGCGGTCCGCCATGGCGGTATCCCGGGTGATGACCAGGCTCAGGCCGGTGTGTTTGGACGCGGCCTCGGCAATGGCCAGGGCCCGCGCCGCCGCTGGCAGGTTGCCCCAGGCGGTCTTGTTGCCAAGCTGATTGGGCAGCGCAGCGGCGTACAGAAGTGATGTGTCAGGCATGCTGATGGGCTTATCTTGTTGCGCAAAAACCGACAGTTTAACCTTCCGGGCGAATCCGTGTGGTGATTGCGCTGTTTTTATCTCCCGCTTGTCGAAGCTGCGGCGCAGTTATATCATGCGCGCTGCGTGACGCCGGGCCCCTCTGGCGGTGGTTGGTCCCACCGTGATGTCGGAGTCATAGTTTATTCAAACTTTGACAGGAGGGCCGCCATGGAGCCTCTGATTTCGTTTCTGACCACTCCCTTTCTCGGTACCGTAGCCTGGCAATGGCTACTCTTTCTTGCCATCGTATTGGCCATTCTTGCCTTTGACCTGGGCGTGCTGCACCGCGAAGAGCACGAGATCGAGGTGCGCGAAAGTTTCCTGCTGTACGGCGGCTACTTCGCCGTGGGTATGCTGTTCGGTCTGTGGGTCTGGTTCCAGATGGGCTCGGCCAGTGCGCTGGAGTTCTATACCGGCTTTCTGATCGAGCAATCGTTGTCCATGGACAACGTGTTCGTCATGGCGATGATCCTCGGTTTCTTTGGTATTCCGCGTATCTATCAACACCGGGTGCTGTTCTGGGGCATTCTCGGGGTGATCGTGTTGCGAGCGCTCATGATCGGCCTGGGCGCGGCGCTGGTACAGGAGTTCGAGTGGATTCTCTATGTGTTCGGCGTGTTCCTGCTGTTTTCCGGGATCAAGATGTTCTTCAGCAAGGATGAGGGCGAGCACCCGGACCTGACGCAGAACAAGATGGTCAATTTCATCCGTCGGCATTTCCGGGTGACCGACGACCTGCATGGCTCGAAGTTCTTCGTGCGGCTGCCGGACGGCAAGACCGGCAAGGTAGTGTTGTTCGCCACGCCGCTGTTCCTGGCGCTGGTGCTGATCGAACTGGCGGATCTGGTGTTCGCGGTGGACAGTGTGCCGGCGATCTTCGCCATTACCCAGGATCCGTTCATCGTCTACACCTCGAATATCTTCGCCATTCTGGGTCTGCGTTCGCTGTACTTCGCCCTGGCGGCGATGATGCACCGCTTCGTCTACCTCAAGTATGCGCTGGCGCTGGTGCTGGTGTTCATCGGCTGCAAGATCCTGCTGCATGGCCTGGACATCAAGATTCACGCGGGCGTATCGCTGGGCGTGACCTTCGCTCTGCTGACCGGTGGTGTGCTGCTGTCGCTGTACAGCACCCGCAAGCAAGCGTCCTGACGCCCCACGGAAACGGCCGCTCCGACACTGTCGGAGCGGCCGTTTTGCGTTGGGTGATTGCCTCCGCCGTCCGTGCGCCGCATAATATTGGCCCTTTAGCTCCCTGACCCTGGAAGGAAAAGCCGTGACTCAAGCCCAATACGAGCAATGTCTGGAAAACTGGACCGACCGCGAAGCCACCGCTGAAGCGATGATCCCGTTGATTGGACGTTTGTACCGTGAACACAATGTGGTCACCTCCATCTACGGCCGCGGCCTGGTTAACCGCTCCGTCATCAGCCTGCTCAAGTCCCACCGTTTCGCCCGCCAGATCGATGACAACGAGCTGTCGGTGCATGACACCTTCCCGGTGATCAAGGCGCTGCTGGACCTGGACCTGGGCCCGGCTTCCATCGACCTGGCGCGCCTGACCAACAAGTTCGCCCAGGAAGGCGGCGACGATCTGGACGCATTCCTGCGCAGGGAGCTGGCCAGCGTCATCGGTCACAAGGGCGAGAAGCGTCAGGGTCGCGATGTGGTGCTTTACGGCTTCGGTCGCATCGGTCGCCTGCTGGCGCGCATCATGGTCGAGAAGGCCGGTGCCGGTGACGGCCTGCGTCTGCGGGCGATCGTCGTGCGCAAGGGCGCGCCGAACGACCTGGCCAAGCGTGCCAGCCTGCTGCGCCGCGACTCGGTGCATGGCTCCTTCCAGGGCACCATCACCATCGATGAGGAAAACAACACCCTGACCGCCAATGGCAACCAGATCCAGGTGATCTATGCCGGCGATCCGGCCAGCATCGACTACACCGCCTACGGTATCAACGACGCCATCATCGTCGACAACACCGGTGTCTGGCGTGACGAGGCGGGCCTGTCCCAGCACCTCAAGTGCCCGGGCGCCTCCCAGGTCGTGCTGACTGCGCCGGGCAAGGGAGATCTGAAGAATATCGTTCATGGCATCAACCACGCTGCCATCACCCCGGAAGACAAGATCATTTCCGCGGCATCCTGCACCACCAACGCCATCGTGCCGGTGCTCAAGGCGATCAATGACAAGTACGGTATCGTCAATGGTCACGTGGAGACAGTCCATTCGTACACGAACGATCAGAACCTGATCGACAACTTCCACAAGGGTGATCGCCGGGGCCGCAGTGCGGCGCTGAATATGGTCATCACCGAGACCGGTGCGGCCAAGGCGGTTGCCAAGGCGCTGCCGGAACTGGCTGGCAAGCTCAGCGGCAACGCGATCCGCGTGCCGACGCCGAACGTGTCCATGGCGATCCTCAACCTGAACCTCGAGAAGTCGACCGATCGCGACGAGGTGAACGATTACCTGCGGCACATGGCCCTGCATTCGGACCTGCACAAGCAGATCGACTTCACCAACAGTCAGGAAGTGGTTTCCACTGACTTCGTCGGTTCGCGCCATGCGGGCGTGGTGGATGCCGAGGCAACCATCTGCAACGACAACCGGGTCATCCTGTATGTCTGGTATGACAACGAGTTCGGTTACAGCTGCCAGGTGGTGCGGATTCTGGAAGACATGGCGCACGTCAACCCGCCTGCCTTCCCGGCATAACATGCGGTAACAAAAAAAGGCGCTTCGGCGCCTTTTTTCATGTCTGTTTCCTCGTCCTCGGAAGGCGTTGCCCCGTGCTTCTTGATCCAGATCAAGAAGCTTCCGTAAGTGCGACACCATGACACAGTTAAACTTTAAAAATCCGTGTCTTGAGTAGCTTTGCCGGGGCATGATCTTTATACTTGTCAGGATTTTTTGATTGAGGTCGTGGCCGCGTGGTCAGGTATTGACTGTCCGCTTCAGTGCGCTGTTTTCCGCTCTCCGTGTTGCCATTTGTCCTCACCAATTCCACATCGTGATTAGGCTAATCGTATGATCAATATCAAACGGGGCTTGGACCTGCCAATCACCGGCTCACCCGAACAACGTATTGAAGAGGCCCGCGCCGTCAGAAGCGTTGCGCTCATAGGTTTCGATTACCACGGTATGAAACCTACGATGGAGGTCCAGGTTGGTGATCGGGTGCGGGCGGGACAGATCCTGTTCAGTGACAAGAAGACCCCAGGCGTGCTCTACACCGCACCGGCCAGCGGGGTGGTCAGCGCCATCAACCGTGGTGAGAAGCGCGTCCTGCAATCGGTGGTCATTGATGTCGAGGGTGACGATGCCGTTGACTTCGGCAATCACTCTGCCGCCGACCTGGAATCGCTCGACGCCCAGGCGGTGCGTGACAAGCTCATCCAGTCTGGCCTGTGGACCGCGCTGCGCACGCGGCCCTACAGCAAGGTGCCGGCGGTCGATGCCATCCCCAGCTCCATTTTCGTCACTGCTATCGATACCCACCCGCTGGCCGCCGATCCGGCAGTGGTGCTGCAGGAGTGTGGTGCGGACTTCGAAAACGGTCTGAAGATACTGGCCCGCCTGGCCGGCGTCTGGCTGTGCC
>DXBL01000208.1 GCA_019116555.1 Candidatus Pseudomonas excrementavium | reverse complement strand
AGCTGCAACGCAGCGAGGTGCTGGAACCGGTATGGATGGTCGGGATCGACCCTACCTCCGAGGGCCTGAAACGGGCCGAGGAAATGGGCCTGAAGACCACCAGTGATGGCGTCGACGGCCTGCTGCCGCATGTCCGCGAAGATGACATCCGTATCGCCTTCGACGCCACCTCGGCCTATGTGCATGCCGAGAACAGCCGCAAGCTGAACGAACTGGGCGTACTGATGATCGACCTCACACCGGCCGCCATCGGTCCCTTCGTGGTGCCGCCGGTGAACCTGCAACAGCATGTCGGCGAGCCGATCCTCAACGTCAACATGGTCACCTGCGGCGGCCAGGCAACCATCCCCATGGTCGCTGCGGTATCCCGGGTCCAGGCGGTGGAATATGGCGAGATCGTCGCCACCGTGTCCTCGCGCTCGGTCGGACCAGGCACGCGCAAGAACATCGACGAGTTCACCCGCACCACCTCCGGCGCCATCGAACAGGTTGGCGGCGCGAAGAAGGGCAAGGCGATCATCGTCATCAACCCGGCCGAACCGCCGCTGATCATGCGCGACACAATCCACTGCCTGACCGTCGATACCCCGGATCAGGCGCGCATCACCGACTCGATCCACAGCATGATCGCCGAGGTGCAGAAGTATGTGCCCGGCTACAAGCTGGTCAACGGCCCGGTGTTCGACGGCAACCGCGTCTCGGTGTTCATGGAGGTCGAGGGCCTGGGTGATTTCCTGCCCAAGTACGCCGGCAACCTGGACATCATGACCGCCGCCGGCGCCCGCACCGCCGAACTGTTCGCCGAGAAGATGCTCGATGGCAGCTTCGACCCCGACGCCATTGCCGCCACCCTGTGAGGAGCCGCCCATGAACCTGCAAGGCAAGAAAATCACACTGCACGACATGACCCTGCGCGACGGCATGCACCCCAAGCGCCACCAGATCAGCCTGGAACAGATGCAGAGCATCGCCCAGGGCCTGGATGCCGCCGGCATTCCGCTGATCGAGGTGACCCACGGTGATGGCCTGGGCGGCAGCTCGGTGAACTACGGCTTTCCCGCGCACACTGACGAGGAATACCTGTCAGCGGTGGTACCGCTGCTGAAGAACGCCAAGGTCTCCGCCCTGCTGCTGCCCGGCATCGGCACCATCGATCATCTGAAGATGGCCCGGGAGATCGGCGTCAACACCATCCGCGTAGCCACCCACTGCACCGAGGCCGATGTATCCGAGCAGCACATCAATCTGGCGCGCAAGCTGGAGATGGATACCGTGGGCTTTCTGATGATGGCGCACATGAACAGCCCCGAGGGCCTGGCCGAGCAGGCCCGGCTGATGGAGAGCTATGGCGCCAACTGCGTGTATATCACCGACTCGGCCGGCTATATGCTGCCGGATGACGTGACCGCGCGGATCAGCGCGGTACGCGCCGCCCTGCAGCCGGGCACTGAAATCGGTTTCCACGGCCACCACAACCTGGCCATGGGCGTCGCCAACTCGATTGCTGCGGTCGCCGCCGGCGCCACCCGCGTCGACGCCGCCGCAGCCGGCCTGGGCGCCGGGGCCGGTAACACACCGATGGAGATCCTGGTTGCCGTATGCGCGCGCATGGGCATCGAGACGGGTGTGGATGTGTTCGGTATCCAGGACGTGGCCGATGACCTGGTGGTGCCGATCATGGACTTCCCCATCCGCAGCGACAAGGACGCCCTGACCATGGGCTACGGCGGGGTCTACGGCTCCTTCCTGCTGTTCGCCAAGCGCGCCGAGAAGAAGTACGGCGTACCGGCCCGGGAAATCCTCGTGGAAATGGGCCGCCGCGGCATGGTCGGCGGGCAGGAAGACATGATCGAGGATACTGCGCTGACCCTGCTCAAGCAGCGCCAGGCATAGTGGGGAGACTCGCGCTACCGGTGGGCTGCCGGGAGGAGCGAGCACCAGCTCGTCCGCGCGGTTGCCGGATGGCGCGAGGCTGCATGCCAGTCCGCCCATCGAGCTGGTGCTCGACGCTCCCCCCAGGAAGCTCGGCGTTCCCCGGGATACTCGGCGTTCCCGATGACGCCTGGGAGGGACGAGCACCAGCTCGTCCGCGCAGTTGCCGGATAGCACAGTCCTGCATGCCAGCTCGTCCGTAGGTTAGCGAGCAGGCGCTCGCCAACCCGAAACCGGGGTAACAGGAGATTCATGATGTCGGCAGTCGATAGCAGCACCGGCAGCAGCCATGCGGTACTGGCCCTGCTGGTTGGCGGTTATGCGAGTATCTTTCTCGGCCGGCAGATCATGGCGGTGATGATCGAGCCGATCAAACTGGAGTTCGGCGCCAGCGATACCGCCATGGGACTGATTTCCGGATTGGCCTTCGCCGGGGCCTATGCGCTGATGGGACTGCCCGCAGGTGGTCTGGCCGACCGCTACTCCCGGGTTCGACTGTTGGCCCTGTGCGCCGCACTCTGGGCACTGACCACGCTGCTCTGTGGTTTTACCGTCAGCTTTCCCATGCTGGTCATCGCGCGCATGCTGGTGGCGGTTACCGAGGCACCGGTCACCCCCGCCTCGCTGTCGCTGATCGCCGACCTGTACCCCGCGCGCAATCGCTCGCTGGCGATCAGTTGCTTCACTGCAGCACCAACGCTCTCGGCCATCGTCGGCCTCGGCCTGGGCGCCTGGGTGATCGACACCTACGGCTGGCGCACCGGCTTCCATATCATCGCCACACCGCCGCTGCTGATCTCGCTGCTGTTGGCCATTGCCGTGCGTGAGCCCGTCCGTGGCCGCTTCGACAGCCCACTGCATGGCAGCGCCCCGACCCTGGGCCTGTGGCGCTCGGCTCGCCAGTTGCTGGGCAACGGTCACTACCGCAAGCTGGTCGCCGCCTGTGCCTGGTTCAGTTTCAGCGGGCTGGCCTTCGCCATGTGGAATACCCCGTTCCTGATCCGCTCCCATGGCCTGTCACTGCAGAGCGCAGGTCTCCTCGCCGGACTGGTAACCGGTTGCAGTGCAGCGCTGGGCGGCCTGTTCAGCGGCTGGTTGAGCGACCGGCTGAACCTGCGCAGCCAGGCCTGGCTACTGGGACTGCCATTGATCGGTACCGTTGTCACCCTGCTCAGCCTGTTGCTGTACATCCTCTGGCCACCGGCGATCGCCTTCAGTATTGGCGAGGTGGATGTGCCGACCGCCATGTTCTGGTGCGCAATCATGGGCTTTTTCACCATGTGGTGGGTGGCGCCCTGCTTC
>DXBL01000207.1 GCA_019116555.1 Candidatus Pseudomonas excrementavium | reverse complement strand
ATTGAGATAGCGACGCACATCCGCCACCTCGGTGCTGGCGGGTGAACCCAGATTCAGTAACAGGATCCCTCGGTCGGACATCAGGTTTTCCCCTTGTGGCATCATCATCTGCAGGTGGTTGGAAAACCCGGATTGTACCCTGCCCGCACGGGTTTTACCGCTGCCGCCGTGGCTATCGGCGTGATTGCCAACGCGTATCGACTGCGTGTTCCATGCCAGCCAGATACCCGCTCCACGCCCTGCTGGTCTTCGTCAACTGACTGCCAGGCATGGCTCTGTGCATCTGTATCGGGAGCGGTATGGTCTGATACGACCGAGAAACGAGAGAAACAGCGAGCTTCGGTGGAAAGCGGAATGGTGCGGAATGGTCGGGCGTCCTTGCCCTCGCTGAATCAGAAGGCCAGGCGGTAGTACAGGGCAGCCATGTCGATGCCATCGTTCGGCTGTTTGATCCCCGCATTGGAGTAGTGGAAGTAGCGCACGCCGACTTCCGAGCCGCTGGCGAACTTCAGGCCGGCACCCAGACGATCTTCGAACTGGAACTTGCTGCCCATGTCCTGATCGCCCAGGTCGGTCTCGGTGAAATAGGAGGCGCCGATACCGCCTTCCAGAAAGGGCGTCACGCCGCCGTCACTGGCACCGAAACTCAGGCGAAACATGGGTGTGAGCGTCAGGCTGGTGGCATCCAGGCTGCTCCAGCGGGTCACGCCGGCATCCCAGTAACCATCCAGCTGCACCCCGCCGGACTGGCTCTGCCACAGGGCGCGGCCAAACTCGAACTGCGCTCCGATCCGGTAGGTAGTGGTGTTCTCCGATGACTCACCAATCTGCAGCGTGATGCCATCCAGGGCATGGGCAGCAGGGATGCTGCACAGCGCGGACAGGGCGCAGGATAGTGCCAGGGCAGTTTTCTTCATTTCGTTTTTCCTTGCTATGGTTGATCTCACCGTAGTCGAAGGCTGCCTCTGAAGCGCAGTCGATTCAGAGACTCTTCAACTTAAACCGACAACGGCTCTGCCGTTGCGTTCCCCTCCCACAATAATGGCAGAACCCGCACCAGCGCCACGGTATCACCACTGCTCCACAGCCGCACCGGCGCAGCCGGGCCTGCCGCGAGCAGGTCCTGCTCGGTCAGTCGCGCACGCAATTGGCGGGCCACGGCCGCACCGGTATCCACCAGCCGGATGTGGTCGGGCAACAGCTGTTCCAGCACCGGGCGCAGAAACGGGTAATGCGTACAGCCGAGGATCAGGGTATCGCACCCGGCCTCCAGCAGCGGCTGAGTATAGCGGGACAACAGCGCGGTCACCTGCGGCCCGCTCAGATCGCCACGCTCGACACATTCGACCAGCCCCGGACAGGGCTGCGTGACCACGGTCACCGAGCCGGCGAAACGATCCAGCAGTGCGGCGAACCGTGCGCTGCGCAGGGTGCCGGTGGTAGCGAGCACGCCCACCACCCCGCTGCGGGTAGCCAGGGTGGCCGGCTTGACTGCCGGCTCCATGCCGATGATCGGCACCGCATAACGGGCCCGCAGGTCGGCCACCGCCGCCGCGGTTGCGGTATTGCAGGCCAGCACCAGCGCCTTGGCTCCCTGGGCGAGCAGAAACTCGGCGATAGCCCGACTCCGCTCGCAGATGGTTTCCGGCGACTTCTCGCCATAGGGCACGAAGCCACTGTCAGCCACGTACAACAGGGATTCGGCCGGCAATAACTGGCGGATTTCACGCAGCACCGACAGGCCACCGACGCCGGAGTCGAATATGCCTATGGGCGCGTCATTCATCGCCGGCCCCGCAGCAACCGCAACCCGGATCACGTGGAATGCGCAGCTCGCGAAAGCCGCTGTGCAGCGCATCGATCAGCAGCAGTCGGCCTACCAGCGGCTCGCCGAACCCAGCCAGCAGCTTGAGTGCCTCCAGGGCCTGCAGGCTCCCCACCATGCCCACCAGCGGCCCGATCACCCCGGCCTCGCTGCAGCTGGGCGCCACGTCGTCGCCGTCGCCATACAGGCATTGGTAACAGGGACTGTCTGCGCGCCGCGCATCGAACACACTGACCTGCCCCTGCAAACCGATCGCCGCGCCGGATACCAGCGGTCGCCGCAGGGCGACGCAGGCATAGTTCAGCGCCTGACGGGTAGTGAAGTTGTCCGTGCAGTCGAGCACCAGATCCACCTCGGCCACCGCCGCCAAGAGGTCTTCACCGACCAGCCGCCGCTGCAGCTGACGCAGCTGGATATCGGGATTGAGCGTGGCGAGTCGATCACGGGCCGATGCGGTCTTGGCTCGGTCGAGATCAGCCGTGCCATGGATGATCTGGCGCTGCAGGTTGGTCAGGTCGACATGATCATCATCCGCCAGCACCAGCGTACCCACGCCGGCGCCAGCCAGGTACAGCGCCGCCGGTCCGCCCAGCCCACCCAGCCCGACGATCAGTACCCGGCTGTCGAGTAGCCGCTGCTGGCCGTCGATATCGATCTGCGGCAGCAATAGCTGGCGGCTGTAGCGCAGCAGTTGTTGATCATCCATGCCACTGCCCTCCGCTGACCCGCTGATGCCCACCTAAATCCCGCCAGGATTGCACAGCATGAAAGCCGCGCTGCTCAAGCAATTCACGCACGGCTTCGGCCTGCTGCCAGCCATGTTCCAGCAACAGCCAGCCGGCATCATTCAGATGGGTCGGTGCGCTGGCAACGATCAGGCGGATATCATCCAGCCCGTCGGCGCCGCTGACCAGGGCGCTGGCCGGCTCGAAGCGCACGTCACCTTCGGCCAGATGCGGGTCATCGGCGGCGATATAGGGTGGATTGGAGACGATAAGATCAAACCGGTCGCCATTCAGGGCCGCAAACCAGTCACTCTGGAGAAAGCGGGCATTGCTCAGCGCCAGCCGCGCGCGGTTCTGCTCCGCCAGCGCCACCGCGCCGGGCATGCGGTCACAACCGGTCAGTTGCCATTGCGGTCGTTCGCTGGCCAGGGCCAAGGCAATGGCGCCGGTGCCGGTGCCCAGATCCAGTACCTGAGCCGGTTGCAACGGGCCCAGTTCCAGGGCCACTTCCACCAGTCGCTCGGTATCCGGGCGGGGAATCAGGGTGTCGGAGCTGACCTGCAGGTCCAGCGTCCAGAAACCCTGCTCGCCCAGCAGGTAAGCCACCGGCTCGCCGCGTTGGCGGCGCGCCAGCAGCGCGGAAAAGCATTCGATTTCCGGTTCTGATAATTCTTTCTGCGGCCAGGTGAACAGATAACTACGAGATTTTCCCAGCACATGGGCCAGCAGCAGCTCGGCATCCAGCCGGGGACTATCCGAGCCAGGCAGCTCCACCTGCGCCAGCACCGCGGCGATGTTGCGATTCATGCCTGATCCAGGGCAGCCAACTGGTCGGCCTGGTATTCCCGCCGCAGCGGTTCGACGACGCCGTCGAGCTCACCTTCAATCACCTGATCCAGACTGTACAAGGTGAGGTTGATGCGATGATCGGTGACCCGGCCCTGGGGGAAGTTGTAGGTGCGGATACGCTCGGAACGGTCACCCGAGCCCACCAGCGAGCGCCGGGTATCGGAGATTTCCTTCTCGTGGGCTTCGCGTTGCCGGTTGGCCAGCTTCGCCTGCAGGAGTGCCATCGCCCGGGCGCGGTTCTTGTGTTGCGAGCGCTCCTCCTGACACTCCACCACGATGCCGGTGGGCAGGTGGGTCAGGCGGATGGCCGAGTCGGTCTTGTTGACGTGCTGGCCGCCAGCGCCGGAGGAGCGGTAGGTATCCACCCGCAGATCAGCCGGGTTGATTTCCACCACCGCCTGCTCGTCGGGCTCGGGCATCACCGCCACGGTGCAGGCCGAGGTGTGGATGCGGCCCTGGGATTCGGTCTCCGGCACGCGCTGCACACGGTGGGCGCCGGACTCGAATTTCAACTTGGCATAGACGCTCTGGCCTTCGACCCGGGCGATCACCTCGCGGTAGCCACCGTGTTCGCCAGGGTTTTCCGACAGGATCTCGATGCGCCAGCCCTGTCGCTCGGCATAGCGCGAATACATACGAAACAGGTTGCCGGCGAAGATGGCTGCCTCGTCGCCACCGGTGCCGGCGCGAATCTCCAGGAACACGTTGCGCTCATCGTTGGGGTCCTTGGGCAGCAACAGCAGGTTCAGCTGCGCTTCCAGGTCGGCCAGGCTGCCACTGCAGGCCTCGGCGTCGTCCTCGGCCATGGCGCGGATGTCCGGATCGGCATCCTTGAGCAGGCTGCGCGCTTCCGCCAGGTCGGCGCTGGTCTTGAGCCACTGACCGTAGCATTGAACGGTTGGCTCCAGCTCCGCATATTCCCGGGAATAGGCGCGAAAGCGGTTCTGCTCCTGGATGACTTCCGCATCGCTGAGCAGTGCGGACAACTCCTCGAAGCGTTCGCGCAGGGTATCCAGGCGGTTGAGTAATGAGGCTTTCATGATTTGCCCTGTGCAGTATTCGTTTCATCATCCAGAGCGAACAGCTCTATGGCCAGCGACAGGGACTCGCTGCGGCCCTCGGCGCTCATGCGCTTGAGCTGCACGCTGGGCTCATGCAACAGCTTGTTGGTCAGCGCCCGGGCCATTTCCGCCATCACCGTGGCCGGATCGCCGCCCCGCTCCAGGCGCGCCAGGGCCTTGTCCAGTTCCTGATTCCGTTGCTGTTCCGCCCGCTGCCTATAGCGCTTGAGCACATCCACCGCCGCCCGCGAGCGCAGGCGCTGCATGAATTCGTCGGTGCCCAGTTCGATCAGCCGCTCCGCGGCTTCGGCGGCATCCTGCCGGGAACGCATGTTCTCCTGGATGACCTCCTGCAGGTCATCCACGCTGTACAGGTACACATCTGCCAGATCACCCACTTCCGGCTCGATATCCCGCGGCACGGCAATATCGACCATGAACATGGGTTGATGGCGGCGCTGCTTCAGCGCCCGTTCCACCGCGCCCTTGCCGAGAATCGGCAGCGGGCTGGCGGTGGAGGCGATGACGATCTCGCACTGCCCCAGCACCTCGGGAATCTGATTGAGGGTGATCGCCCGACCGCCCAGCGGCGTACTCACCGCCTCGGCCCGCTCCAGGGTGCGGTTGGCGATGATGATCTTGCTGATGCCCTGCTCGTTGAGGTGCCGCGCCACCAGCTCGATGGTCTCCCCGGCACCGATCAGCAACGCCGTACTGCGGCTCAGGTCGGAGAAGATCTGCCGCGCCAGGCTGACCGCGGCAAAGGCCACGGACACCGGGTTGGCGCCGATGGCGGTATCGGTGCGTACCTGCTTGGCGGTATTGAAGGTGCTCTGGAACAGCCGATCCAGGGATGGCCCCAGGGTGCCGGCGGTACGTGCATACTGCCAGGCGTCCTTCATCTGCCCGAGGATCTGCGGCTCGCCCAGCACCATGGAGTCCAGCCCGGCCGCCACGCGCATCATGTGCTTCACCGCGCCGGCATCCTTGTGCACATAGCTGCTGCCCGTGATCGAGCCCGGCTCCAGACCGTGATAGCGCGCCACCCAGTCCGCCAGCACTGCGGGATCGGGCTGGTCCTGGGTGCAGTAGATTTCCGTGCGGTTGCAGGTGGAGAGGATGGCAACTTCCCGGGACAGCGTCTCATCACGTAGCTGCTGCAGCGCGTCGGCCAACTGGTCCGGGGCGAAAGCGACCCGCTCACGCACGTCGACCGTCGCCGTCCTGTGATTGATCCCGAATGCGAGAAAGCCCATGGCACCTCATATATGCCCGAAAACACGGGGTAAAAGCAGGTAATTGTCCTATTTATAACGATGCCGATCAATTCCTTCCATGGAAAGCCGGACAAAACCGCACCGCGGCCGGCTCCCGGGGCCGCAGCCGGGCCGGTTTGTACTTGCGCGCTGTGGGTTTGCAACTCATCCTGTATCATCAGCTGCCAGCCCCGCCTGGCAGATCGGCGCAGCAAAGAGAGTATCCATGACCGCACGATTTCACCACTCGCTTCTGGCCCTGACAGTCAGCCTGCTGATCACCGGTTGCGCAGTCAACGAGCCCGTACCAGAGCAGCCCCCGGCACCGCCGGTGCCTGTCACCGCGGAGCAGAAAGAGGCGCCGACGGTCTATGGTCAGTTTCCGACCGATACCCTGTTCGCCCTGCTGACCGCCGAGATCGCCGGTCAGCGCAACCGCTTCGATATCGCCCTGAACAACTATCTCGAACAGGCCGTTCGCACCCGTGATGCCGGCATCATCGAGCGAGCCATGGAAATCTCCGAGTTTCTCGGTGCCCACCAGCAGGCCATGGACATGGCCCTGCTCTGGAGTGAGGTGGAACCGGACAATCCCGAAGCGCTGCGCGCCGCCGCCCTGCAACTGGCCCGGGCCGGCGAGCATGATGAAGCCATGCAGATGATGGAACAGGTCCTGCTGCTGCAGGACGACACCCACTTCGATCTGCTGGCCCTCACCGCGCTGCAGGCCGATAGCGCCACCCGCGCCGCCATGCTGGAGAACCTGCAGCGGCTGCTGCAGCGCTATCCCGACAATCCCCAGCTGAGCTTCGCCGCCGCCCTGCTGCTGCAGGAAGAGCAGCGCAGCGAAGAAGCCCTGGCCCTGCTCGACGAGCATACCCGACAGAACCGGACCGCCGCCTCCATCATGCTGCAGAGCCGCCTGCACGCTGGCATGGGTGAAACCGATGACGCCATCGAGGTGTTGCAGCAAGGGGTACGTGAATTCCCGGATGACGACCGCATGCGGCTGCTGCTGGCCAGAATGCTGGTCAGTGATGGCGACCATCCGGCCGCCATCGTGCACTTCCAGGAGCTGGTCCGGCAGCACCCGGACGATGAAGAGGTCCGCCTGGCCCTGGCGCTGGTGGAACTGGAAGGGGGCGAGACCGACGCTGCCATCAACGAACTGGAAACTCTGCTCGAACTCGATCCCGAGAACGAGGCGGCGCAGTACCACCTCGGCGCCGCTTACCAGCACGCCGAGCAATGGGACGCGGCTATTCACAGCTGGCAGAGCATCGGCGCCGGCGAGCATTATCTGCCATCACGCTTGCGCATCACCCAACTGCTGGTGGAGCGCCAGCGCACTGATGAGCTTGGCAAGCTCATGGACAGCGAGCGCGCAGGCCACCCCCAACTGGCAGCGGAGCTCTATCTGCTGGAAATCGAAGCCCTGGCGAAGGTCGAGCCGCAACGGGCCATGCAACGCGCCAACCAGGCCATCCAGCAATTGCCCAGCGACAGCCGTCTGCTCTATACCCGCGCCATGCTTGCCGATCGCCTGGGCAACCCGGCCGGCCTGGAAGCCGACCTGCGCAAGATCATTCAGCGCGAACCGGACAATGCCATGGCGCTCAACGCGCTGGGCTATACGTTCGCAGATCGCAACGAACGGCTCGATGAAGCGCTGCAGTTGATCGAACGGGCCCATGAGCTGAAGCCGGACGACCCGGCCATTCTCGACAGCCTCGGCTGGGTCCATTACCGCCTGGGCGATCTGGAACGCGCCGAACAATTGTTGCGCGACGCCTTCGCCGCCTTCCCCGACGAGGAAGTCGGCGCCCATCTGGGAGAGGTGCTGTGGCAACGGGGCAAGCACCGCGAAGCCCGCGAGATCTGGGACCAGGCGGCAGAATCGGCGGATGACACCGCATTGATCGACGCCACCCGCAAACGACTGAAGGCTGACTGATGAAGGCATCGCTACGACTTCTCTGCCTGCTGGCCCTGACCATGACACTGGCGGCCTGCAGCAACCTGCATCAGCGGGAAACCCTGGAGTTCGGCGGTGATCCGGCCGCCTGGCAGGCACACCGCAGCGCCGTCACACCGCTCACCGACTGGATGCTGCAGGGCAAACTGGGCGTGAAGGCACCCCAGGAGTCCGGCAGCGGCACCCTGTCCTGGCTACAGCAGCAGGACCATTACGACATCCGCCTGTCCGGCCCGCTTGGCCGAGGCGCCACCCGCATCGAAGGCAATGATGCCGGAGTAACCCTGGAAATAGCCGGGCAGCCACCGGCCAGCGCCGAGTCGGCGGAAGTCCTGCTCGAACAACAGATCGGCTGGCGGCTGCCGGTCGAGCATCTGTTGTGGTGGGTGCGGGGCCTGCCGGCGCCGGACAGCCCGAGCCGCCTGCAGCTCAATCCCGACAGCCAGCTGGCTCGCCTGGCGCAGGCCGGCTGGACCGTCGAGTACAGCCGCTATCAAGAGATCGAGGGATTGACGCTGCCCCAGCGTCTGCAACTGTCCGGGCACAATGTGCTGCTGACCTTGGTCATCACCCGCTGGGAGCCCCGTCTACCGGAATGACAACCACGACCCTGAGCCTGCCCGCCCCGGCCAAGCTGAACCTGTTCCTGCATATCACCGGGCGCCGCGCCGATGGCTATCACCTGCTGCAGACCCTGTTCCAGTTTCTCGACCATGGCGATACCCTGCATTTCACGCCGCGCGCTGACGGCCAGTTGCACCTGCAACCCGAGCTGCCCGGCGTCGCCACCGAGGACAACCTGATCATCCGCGCCGCCCGCTTGCTGCAACAGGCCAGCGGCACCGACCAGGGCGCGGATATCCGGCTGGACAAGCGCCTGCCGATGGGCGGCGGGATCGGCGGGGGCAGTTCCGACGCCGCCACCGCCCTGGTCGGCCTCAATCACCTGTGGCAGACCGGCCTGTCCCTGGAGCAACTGGCCGAGCTGGGGTTGACCCTTGGTGCCGATGTGCCGGTCTTCGTCCGCGGCCGCGCGGCCTGGGCCGAAGGCGTGGGTGAACAATTGACCCCGGTCGAGCTCGATGAACCCTGGTATCTGGTGGTGGTGCCACCCTGCCACGTCAGCACCGCAGAAATTTTCTCCGATGAAAGGTTGACTCGGGACACGCCGGCGATTACATTAGCGGCCTTTCGAGAGCACGGTGGTCGGAATGACTGCTTGCCGGTTGTCACAGCGCGTTACACTGAAATTCGTAACACGTTGATCTTGCTAAACAAATTTTGTGAAGCTAAGATGACCGGAACTGGCAGTTGCTTGTTTGGGGCCTTCCCAAACGAACGCGAAGCTGATAAAGTTCGCGCCCGGTTGCCAGCCACTCTGCAAGCCTTTGTTGCGAAGGGGTGTAACGTTTCACCGTTACATGCTTTACTCGACAAAGCGACGTAAGAAGGATGCAACCTAAGCATCCGGACAGTTACAGGGGCGTAGCCAAGCGGTAAGGCAGCAGGTTTTGATCCTGCCATGCGTTGGTTCGAATCCAGCCGCCCCTGCCATTTTCTCCGGCAGCAATAATTCATGACATCTTGAGTCCGGCTTGACCGGCCAGGCGTGTTTCTGCTCGCCCGGCTCTCTCACTGACTCATCGCATAGACCACTACCCAGAAAAGGTATTGCAGCGTGTCCAAGATGATGGTTTTTACCGGGAATGCGAACCCCGATCTGGCACGACGTGTCGTCCGTCAATTGCATATCCCCCTTGGTGACGCGTTGGTTAGTCGTTTCAGCGACGGCGAAGTCAGCGTTGAATTGAATGAAAATGTGCGCGGCAAGGACGTATTCGTCATCCAGCCCACCTGCGCGCCCACCAATGACAATCTGATGGAACTGATTGTCATGACCGATGCACTGCGCCGCTCCTCGGCCTCCCGCATCACCGCCGTGATCCCCTACTTCGGTTATGCCCGCCAGGATCGTCGCCCGCGTTCGGCCCGTGTGCCGATCAGCGCCAAGGTCGTGGCCGACATGCTGGATGTAGTCGGTGTGGATCGCGTATTGACCGTCGACCTGCACGCCGACCAGATCCAGGGTTTCTTCGATATCCCGGTGGACAACATCTACGGCTCCCCGGTGCTCATCGATGACATCCAGGACCAGCGCCTGGACAACCTGCTGATCGTCTCCCCGGACATCGGTGGTGTGGTGCGTGCCCGTGCCGTGGCCAAATCCCTGGGTGTGGACCTGGCGATCATCGACAAGCGTCGACCCAAGGCCAACCAGTCGGAAGTCATGCACATCATCGGTGACGTGGAAAACCGCAACTGCATTCTGGTCGATGACATGGTCGATACCGCCGGCACCCTGTGCGCTGCAGCCAAGGCGCTCAAGGATTTCGGCGCCACCCGTGTCTCGGCCTATTGCACCCACCCGATCCTGTCGGGCAAGGCAATCGAGAATGTCAACGGCTCGGTACTCGACGAGCTGGTGGTCACCAATACCATTCCACTGACGGCCGCCGCGGATCATTGCGAGCGCATCCGGCAGCTGGACATGGCACCGATCATCGCCGAAGCGATGCGTCGCATCAGCAATGAAGAATCCATCAGCGCCATGTTCCGCTAGGAACGGGCACTGATCAAACAGCCCGGCAATGACGCCGGGTTTTATCAATCGTCCGACGCACTGGTCGCAAGTGCCCGGACGCACAGCAAGGAGACTACTAATGGTCGACTTCACTTTGAATGCGAATGCGCGTGATGACCTGGGGAAAGGTGCGAGCCGCCGCCTGCGTCGTAACGCTGATCTGGTTCCGGCTATCGTTTACGGTGGCAGCAAAGAGCCGCAGAGCATCTCCATCGCCGCTCGCGAACTGAACAAGGCACTGGAAAACGAAGCGTTCTACTCCTCGGTCATCAGCCTGTCGGTCGATGGCAAGAAAGAAGACGTACTGCTCAAGGCGCTGCAGCGTCACCCGGCCAAGCCGCGTGTCATGCACGCTGACTTCCAGCGCATCGTCGCCGGTCAGAAGGTTACCGTTCACGTACCCCTGCACTTCATCCATGAAGACACCTGCGTGGGCGTCAAGCAGGAAGGCGGCATGGTATTCCGCAACCTGCCGGAAGTGGAAGTAAGCTGCCTGCCGAAGGACCTGCCCGACTTCATCGAAGTCGACCTGCTGGAGCTGAAAGTAGGTCAGTCCCTGCACCTGGCCGACCTGAAGCTGCCGGAAGGCGTCGTCATCCCGAGCCTGGCGCTGGGCGACGACCACAACCTGCCGGTAGTCAACATCATGGCTCAGCGTACCGCTGCTGCTGCCGATGAAGAAGCTGGTGAAGGTGAGGAATCAGCGGAGTAATTTCCTGCTGAAACCCCAGAGGGCGCCCGTTGTGACGCACGGAATCAAGTTGATCGTCGGTCTCGGTAATCCGGGACCGGAATATGACATGACCCGGCATAACGCGGGCGCCCTTTTTGTTGAGCGCCTCGCCTCCGGGCACAACCTGGCCCTGCGCCAGGAAAAACAGTTTTTCGGCCTCACCGGCCGCCTGACCATAGACGGTCAGGATGTTCGCCTGTTGATCCCCACCACCTTCATGAACCGCAGTGGTCAGGCTGTTGCCGCCCTTGCCGGGTTCTATCGCATCGCTCCCGCCGAAATCCTGGTCGCTCATGACGAGCTCGACCTGCCCCCCGGCGTGGTGAAATGCAAGCAAGGTGGCGGCCACGGCGGGCATAACGGGCTGCGCGACATCATCGCCAGCCTGGGTAATCAGAATGTTTTCCACCGCCTGCGGCTCGGTATCGGCCACCCCGGCCACAGCTCGCAGGTCACAGGCTTTGTGCTGGGCCGCGCGCCCAAGGCCGAACAGCAGGCACTGGATGCCTGCATCGACGAAGCACTGCGCGAAGTACCCGGCATGGTTGCCGGTGACTGGACCCGCGTCATGCAGCGCCTGCACAGTTTCAAGGCCTGATTCATTTTCGCCGCCGTAAACGGCAGAGGACACCAGTATGGGATTCAATTGCGGTATCGTCGGACTGCCCAACGTTGGCAAATCCACCCTGTTCAACGCACTGACCAAGGCCGGCATCGGTGCCGAAAACTTCCCGTTCTGCACCATCGAACCCAACAGCGGCGTCGTGCCCATGCCTGACCCGCGGCTGGATGCCCTGGCGGCCATCGTCAAACCCGAGCGGGTATTGCCGACCACCATGGAGTTCGTCGACATCGCTGGCCTGGTCGAGGGCGCGTCCAAGGGTGAGGGCCTGGGTAACAAGTTCCTGGCCAACATCCGCGAGACCGACGCCATCGCCCATGTGGTGCGCTGCTTCGATGACGACAACGTGATTCACGTCTCCAACAGCGTCGATCCCAAGCGCGATATCGAGATCATCGACCTGGAACTGATCTTCGCCGACCTGGACAGCTGCGAGAAGCAACTGCAGCGCGTTGCTCGCAACGCCAAGGGCGGCGACAAGGAAGCGGTAGCGCAGAAAGCCCTGCTGGAAAAGCTCATCCCGCACTTCAGCGAAGGCAAGCCGGCCCGCACCTTGCTGAAGGACCTTGCTGACGAAGAGAAGAAGCTGATCAAGGGTTTTCATCTGCTGACCAGCAAGCCGGTGATGTATATCGCCAACGTCTCCGAGGAAGGCTTCGAGAACAATCCCTACCTCGATATCGTCCGCGACATCGCCGCTGCTGAAGACGCCGTGGTCGTGCCGGTATGCAACAAGATCGAAGCGGAAATCGCCGAGCTGGACGATGGCGAAGAGAAGGACATGTTCCTCGAAGCCATCGGCATGGAAGAACCCGGTCTGAATCGCGTGATCCGCGCCGGCTACGAACTGCTCAACCTGCAGACCTACTTCACCGCCGGGGTCAAGGAAGTCCGCGCCTGGACCGTCAAGGTCGGGGCCACTGCCCCCCAGGGCGCCGGCGTGATCCACACCGACTTCGAGAAAGGCTTCATCCGCGCCGAAGTGGTCGCCTATGACGACTTCATCCAGTACAACGGCGAAGCCGGTGCCAAGGAAGCCGGCAAGTGGCGCCTGGAAGGCAAGGAGTACATCGTCAAGGATGGGGATGTGATGCATTTCAGATTCAACGTCTGA
>DXBL01000206.1 GCA_019116555.1 Candidatus Pseudomonas excrementavium | reverse complement strand
TGGCAGTGATCGGGCTGGCGATACTCGGGTTATGGATGACTGACCTGAGTTATTACAGTCCCTATTACCGCAGCGCTCCCTTCTGGCACAAGAGCATCGGCATAACGCTGACCGCCGTATTGCTGTTGCGCCTGGTATGGCGCTGGAGCAATCCGCGTCCCGCGCATCTGCCCAACCACAAGCGCTGGGAAGTCAGTATGGCGGGGGTAGTGCATGGCCTGCTATACCTGATGCTGTTTGTGATCGTGATCAGTGGTTATCTGATTTCCACGGCCAAGGGCCAGGGCATCAGTGTATTCGGCTGGTTCGAGATACCGGCTTCGATCACTGGTCTGCCCGGTCAGGCTGACCGGGCCGGGGCAGTGCATTACTGGGTGGCGATAGGGGTACTGGGGTTGGCGGCGCTGCATGCTCTGGGCGCGTTGAAACATCATTTTCTGGATCGTGACGATACATTGCGCCGCATGCTGGGCATGCGAGCGCGCCAATTGACGAGTTCAAAGGAGAAACAGGTATGAAAAAGATTTTTGCTGGGGTCGCTCTGGGTGGCCTGATGGCTCTGTCCGGCTCGCTGTATGCCGCTGACTACCAGATCGACAAGGAAGGCCAGCACGCCTTCATCAATTTCAAGACCGGGCACATGGGTTTCAGCATGCTGCATGGCCGCTTCAATGATTTTGACGGCACGTTCAGCTGGGATGCGGAGAACCCGGAGAACAGCAAGGTGAATGTGACCATCAATACCGCCAGCGTGGACTCCAACCACGCCGAGCGTGACAAGCACCTGCGCAGTGATGACTTCCTGAATGTGGACAAGCATCCCCAGGCCACCTTTGTTTCCACCGGGGTGGAAGTGACTGGTGAGAACACTGCCAAGGTCACTGGCGACTTTACTTTCAACGGCGTGACCAAGCCGGTGGTGATCGACGCCCGCTTCATTGGCGAAGGCGAAGATCCCTGGGGCGGCTACCGTGCCGGTTTCGAAGGCACTACCAGTATCAAGCTGGCGGACTATGATGTATCCATGGATCTGGGGCCGGCCTCTGCGGTGGTCGAGCTGGACCTGACCATTGAAGGCGTGCGCAAGTAACGGCGTAACGAGATGTAACAAAGGCGAGCCCGCGGGCTCGCCTTTTTCATGGGCGGTCGATTGTGGTGGCGAAGCGGTTTTGCTAGGCTCGCAAACAATAATTATTCTTAAAAACCCAGGATTCAGGCCTACATCCACAGCGCTGCGCTGTTGTGGCGAGAGTGGCTTGTGGGTCTGCAAAAAGGAGTTGTCATGCTGTCAGGTCTGTCCCGTTTTGCTGTTCTGTCCAGTGTATGTCTGGCGTTGGCCATGGGTGTCGGTGCGTCTGTCGCCCACGCCGAGAGCGTTACCGTGACCCATTCCAGTGGCGAGACTCAGGTGCCGGTGCAGCCGCAGAAGGTGGTGGTGCTCGACTGGTCGACCTTGGATACCCTGGCGCAGCTGGGTGTTACTGTCAGCGGCATTCCTTCCTCCAACCCGCCGGAAGTGCTCAAGCAGTATCGCGAGGACGAGTTCATTCGTGCCGGCAGTCTGTTCGAGCCGGATTTCGAGGTATTGAAGAGCGCCGAGCCGGACCTGATCATTCTCGGTCGCCGGGCTCAGGGTAAGTATGAGGAAGTATCCCGGTTCGGCACCACCATTGACCTGACTCCTGATCCGCATGACCTGCTGGGCAGTGTCGAGCGCAACACGCTGTTGCTGGGTGAGGTGTTCGGCAAGCAGAACAAGGCTGCCGAGCTGGTCGCCGAGTTGAAGTCTTCCGTGGCGCAGCTGCGTGGCCTGACGGCAGAGCAGGGTGATGGGCTGCTGTTGCTTACCACTGGCGGCAAGATGGCGGCCTTCGGCAAGGGCACTCGCTTCGGTCTGATCCATGATGTGTTCGGTGTCGAGCAGGCGGTCGATGATCTCAAGACTGGCCGCCATGGCCAGGCGGTGTCCTTCGAGTTTCTGTTGGAAGCAGACCCTGACTGGTTGTTTGTGATGGATCGCGATGCGGCCATTGGGCGTGAGGGCACTGCGGCGGCCGAGTTGATGGACAATGAGTTGGTCAAAGCCACCTCCGCCGGCAGCAAGGACCAGATCGTCTATCTGGACCCGGCCAGTTGGTATCTGCTGGATAACAGCGGTATCGGCGTGATGCAGAACAGTGTCAACGAGCTGATCAAGGTGTTCTCCGCGGCGCGCTGAGTCACCGTCCTTTCGCTGTTCAGGCAGGATGCATGTCACATTCCCTTTCTTCATCACCAGGGGCACCCGGCAGGGGTGCCCTCTGGTTGTTATTGTTCGCGGTGGCGGTTGTGGTGCTGGCGTTGTGCAGTCTGAACGTCGGTGCCAGCCGCATGAACCTGTTGAATGTTTTCACCGCCGATCCCGATGACCGGGTCTCGAAGATCCTCTTTGTCAGCCGGCTGCCCCGTACCATCGCGCTGATTCTCGCCGGCGCGGCCCTGGCCGTGGCGGGGGCTATTCTGCAGATGATGGCGCGCAACCGGCTGGTGGATACCTCGACTACCGGCCCCATGGCGGCGGCGACGCTGGGCATGCTGGTGCTGGCTATCGTGCTGCCCCAGGGCCTGCCGCTGTGGGCGCGGTTCCTGGTGGTGAGTGCCTTTGCTGCCGGCGGTATCCTGCTGTTTCTCGGGGTGTTGCAGCGCATGCCGCTGCGCTCGGCGCTGATTGTCCCCTTGGTGGGGTTGGTAATGGCTGGGGTGGTGCATGCCGCCAGCGGGCTGATCGCCCACCACTTCGATCTGTCACAATCGCTGCGTGCCTGGAACAGCGGCGACTTCTCGGCAATCTTGCGCGGGCGCTACGAACTGCTGTGGGTGGCGGCCGGGCTGACGGTGGCGGCGATGGTGCTGGCGGATCGTTTTACCGTGATCGGCATGGGCCGGGATTTTGCCACCAATATCGGGGTGAACTACGGACTCTTGATGGCCGCCGGGGTGGTGCTGGTGGCGATGATCGTCGGCAGTGTGGTGGTGACCGCCGGGGTGATTCCCTTTATCGGGCTGGTGGCGCCGAACCTGGTGCGGTTGATTGCCGGGGACAATCTGCGCCGGGCGGTGCCGCTGATGGCGCTGCTGGGCGCAGCGCTGTTGTTGGCGGCGGATTTGCTCGGTCGTCTGTTGATCCATCCCTATGAAGTGCCTTCGTCCAATCTGCTGTCGATCACCGGCTGCGTGGTATTTCTGGCCGTGCTGCTGCAGGGGAGGGCGAAATGGTCCTGAACCTGTGGCGTCGCCCGGCTACCCGGGTATGGTTGCTGGGTGTGCTTGCGCTGCTGTGCATGCTCGGCTTCATGACGGTGAATGTGCAGACCGACTGGGGCTTCATTCTCGAATACCGGGGCAGTCGGCTATTGGCGCTGTTGCTCACCGCCGGCGCAATCGGCGTGTCCACCGTACTGTTCCAGACCATCACTCACAGCCGCCTGCTGACCCCGTCGCTGATGGGCTTCGATGTGCTCTATGTGCTGGTCAATACGCTGACGCTGTTGGCGCTGGGTGGTAGTGTGCTGGTCGATTGGGCACCTTCGCTGCGCTTTGCGCTGCAAGTCATGCTGATGGTGGCGCTGGCGCTGCTGGTGTTTCGCCTGCTGTTCTCGGGCTCGGTGCGCAGCCTGCATCTGATGATCCTGCTGGGCATGTTGGCCGGCATGTTGTTTCGCGAGCTATCCGAGCTGGGTGCGCGGGTGCTCGATCCCAGCGAGTTCGGCATCAGCACCGGGGTGCCCCAGGCCAGTTTCAGCCGGATGAACACCGAACTGCTCGGCGCGGCGGCGGTGGCTCTGCTGCTGGGCGGATTGCTGCTGTGGCGCTGGTGGCGTTGTCTGGATGTATTGAGCCTGGGCCGGGATATCGCCATCAACCTGGGTGTAGCCCATGGGCGGGTAGTGCTCGGCGTCATGGCAGTGATCGCGGTATTGGTATCGGTAGCCACGGTACTGGTCGGGCCGACGCTGTTCTTCGGCCTGCTGATCGCCAATCTGGCGTACTGGTTCACCGGCTCCCAGCGCCACTGCTGGACCCTGCCGGCCAGCGTGCTGGCGGGCATCATCTGCCTGGTCGGGGGCCAGCTATTGCTGGAACACCTGCTGGCCTCAACCCTGCCGCTGGCACTGGTCATCGAACTGGCTGGCGGCCTGCTGTTCATAGCGCTGCTCATGCGTGGAGTCAGACAATGATTGAAACCCGGAGCGTATCCAAACGCTATGGCGACGTGCTGGTCGTCGATGATGTCAGCCTGAGCATTCCCCGAGGTGGCTTCACCTCGATCATCGGACCCAACGGCGCCGGCAAGTCGACCCTGTTGTCGATGATCAGTCGGCTGACCCCGATGAGCGCCGGCACGGTGCTGGTCGACGGCATGGATGTCACTCGCACGCCGGGCAATGTGCTGGCGCGCCGGCTGTCGATTCTGCGCCAGGACAACCAGACCGCCCTGCGCCTGACGGTGCGGGATCTGGTCGCTTTCGGCCGCTTCCCCCATTCGGGCGGCCGGCTGACCGCCGAGGACCTGCGCCATGTGGACGAGGCCATGGACTATCTGCGGCTGAACGACTACCGCGACCGGCCGATCGACGAGCTGTCCGGCGGCCAGCGCCAGCGTGCCTATGTGGCCATGGTCATGTGTCAGGACACGGAATATGTCCTGCTCGACGAGCCGCTGAACAATATCGACATGCGCTTTGCGGTGGACATGATGCAGCTGCTGCGCCGCGCCGCCGATGAGAAAGGCAAGACCGTGGTGGTAGTGCTGCACGATATCAACTTCGCCTCCTGCTACTCGGATCACATCATTGCCATGCGCCAGGGCCGACCGGCCTATCAGGGGCCGCCGCAGGAGATTATTCGCGACGAGGTGCTGCGGGATCTCTATGAAATGGATATCCAGGTTCATGAAGTCAACGGGCAGCGGATCTGCACCTATTACCGCATGGACTGACGGTTGGAGTGATCGAGTCCCCCGTTCCGTCATCCTTCGCGCAGGCGAAGGATCCATCGGTGGCACTGACACCAGCCGAAAGGCAATGGATCCTCGGCGCCGAGGATGACGAGTAGATGGAGAATGAAACGGGAACAGACGCCAGGCGCAAGCGCCCGAACGTGGACCAAAGACGTCACACTCCTTTTGCAGCTGCTGTATCCCGGTATGTTTCAGCCTCGGTGATCACCCAATCCCTGAACGCCTGCAGGGTTGCCGACTCGGCCTTGCGTTCAGGAATGACCAGATAATAGGCATTGCTGCTGTCGAAGCTGCGCGGATTGGCGATCACCAAGCGGCCGCTGGCCAGTTCGTCACGAATCAGGAAGGGTGGGATCAGCGCTGCGCCCATGCCATGCATGGCGGCCTGGGCCAGCATGGAAAACAGCTCCAGGCGCGTGCCGTTCAGGTCATGCTCCACCCGCAGGCCGGCGGCGGCGAACCACTGGCGCCAGGCGTAGGGGCGGGTGGATTGCTGCAGCAGCGGCAACTGGCTGATCTGCTCCGCGGTCAGCTCCCGCTGCCCATCGAGTAGCGCCGGGCTGCATACCGGTACCGGCGATTCGTTCATCAGAAAATGCACCTCGGTACCGGACCATTCCCCATCGCCGAAATAGATTGCCGCATCGAACTCGGTGTCGGCGAACAGGAACGGGCGGGTGCGGTTGGTCATGTTGATGGTCACATGCGGATGTTGCACAAGGTAGCGGCTCAGGCGTGGCAGCAGCCACTGGGTGCCGAAGGTGGGCACCAGCGCCAGTTCCAGGGTTGCGGTGCCGTGGTTGCCCATCACCGACAGGGTATCCCGCTCCACCGCGTCCAGGCGGTTGGTGATCCGCCGGCTATAGGTTTCGCCGGCCTCGGTCAGGCGCACGCCCCGGCGGGTGCGGCGGAACAACTGGATATCGAGGAAACTTTCCAGGTTGGCTATCTGCCGACAGACGGCGCTCTGGGTCAATGCCAGCTCCTCGGCAGCCTTGGTGAAGCTCTCGTGCCGGGCGGCAGACTCGAAACAGATGAGCGCCTGGGTCGGCGGTATCTTGCGGCGCATGATGGTTCCTGAGAAGCGGTGGCAAGGCGTCAGTACCAGGCAGTAGCTGAATGTGCCGATGACAGGTCTGTCTCGCCGCACACGCTCGCTGCAGTCGGTAACTTGATGTTTGCCGCTGATGGGTCGGAGTTCCAATCTAGCACAATACATTGAAAAAAACGCGCTTGCCCCGGGGCCATCAGCGGACTAGCCTTGCTTGCAGTTCACCCAACAATCATCAATGGAGCATCCATGGCCAATAGCAAAGCAACTTTCAACTGGGCAGATCCGCTGCTGCTGGACCAGCAGCTCACCGAAGAAGAGCGCATGGTACGGGATTCGGCGGCGCAGTATTGTCAGGACAAGCTGATGCCGCGGGTGCTCAACTCGTTCCGCAACGAGGACACCGATGCCAGCATCTTCCGCGAAATGGGCGAGCTGGGCTTGCTGGGTGCGACCATTCCGACCGAATACGGCGGCAGTGGTCTGAACTACGTGTGTTACGGGCTGATCGCCCGTGAAGTCGAACGTGTCGATTCCGGCTACCGTTCGATGATGAGTGTGCAGTCTTCCCTGGTGATGGTGCCGATCAACGAGTTCGGTTCCGAAGAGCAGAAGCAGAAGTACCTGCCGAAGCTGGCCAGTGGCGAATACATCGGCTGCTTTGGTCTGACCGAGCCCAACCATGGTTCCGATCCGGGCTCGATGATCACCCGGGCGAAGAAAGTCGACGGTGGCTACCTGCTCAAGGGCGCCAAGATGTGGATCACCAACAGTCCGATTGCCGACGTGTTCGTGGTCTGGGCCAAGACCGAAGACGATGTGATCCGCGGCTTTATCCTGGAGAAGGGCTGGAAGGGTCTGAGCGCGCCGGCGATCAAGGGCAAGGTCGGTCTGCGTACCTCCATCACCGGTGAAATCGTGATGGAAGATGTGTTTGTGCCGGAAGAGAACCTGATGCCAGGTGTGACCGGTCTGCGCGGCCCATTCACCTGTCTCAACTCGGCCCGTTACGGCATCGCCTGGGGCGCCCTGGGCGCCGCCGAATTCTGCTGGCACACCGCCCGCCAGTACACCATGGATCGCCTGCAGTTCGGTCGTCCGCTGGCACAGACCCAGCTGGTACAGAAGAAACTGGCCGACATGCAGACCGAAATCACCATGGCGCTGCAGGGTTGTCTGCGTCTGGGTCGGATGAAGGACGAGGGTACCGCCGCGGTGGAAATTACCTCGATCATGAAGCGCAATTCCTGCGGCAAATCGCTGGATATCGCCCGGGTGGCGCGGGACATGCTCGGAGGGAATGGTATCTCCGACGAGTACGGTGTGATCCGCCACGTGGTAAACCTGGAGGTGGTGAACACCTATGAAGGCACTCACGATGTACACGCGCTGATCCTCGGTCGGGCCCAGACCGGATTGCAGGCGTTTTTCTGAGATCCATGGGTGTTACCGCAACGGCCCCGTGAGGGGCCGTTGTCGTTTCAGAGTGCGGTATTGACGGGCACCAGCAGGACCGGTTGCTCACTTTCCCGGGCGACGCCTTCGGCGGTGCTGCCGATCATCAGGTCCTGAATCGGCGTGGTGCCGCGTTTGCCAATGACCACCAGGGCTACTCGCTCGGCGTCGGCTGCCTTGACGATCTCGCGTACGGCCGAGCCTTTCACGTGACGGGCTACCACCTGCTCATGGCGCTGGGTGAGCTCCTCGATCTGCTCGTTGATGACCGCGGTATTGTCCACCTCGTCGGTTTCCACCCAGAGCACCAGGCCGTGCCGGCCGCCAGTGAGGAAGCGCTCGAACACCCGCTGGGCGACCTGGGCCGGCCGCGAGCCGTCGGTGGCCAGCAGGATCGGCGCGCTGGGTTCGGCGATGGGGCCGCCGGCCGGCAGGATCAGCAGCGGCAGATGGGTAATGCGGGCCAGGTTCAGGGTGATATTGCCGTAGAACAGCGCGCGGCCGGCCGAATGGCTCTGGTTCAGCACGATGATGCCGTCGGCCTTGTGCCACCGCGCCGCTTCGTGCAGTTCGCTGGCGGCAAAGCCGCTGCGCACTTCGTAATCCACCGTGATACCCAGCTCCGCGGCAAGCTGGCCGGCCAGGTCGTTCAGGTGGCTGGCCGCTGCGGCCTTGCTGTCTTCAATGTTCATCCGCCGGGTGGTGTCGACCACATGCACCAGGGTGAGCCGCTCTACTGCAGCCAGTTGCAGCACCGGCGGCAGCCGCTCGCAGGTCTTCTGCCAACTGTCCGAATAATCGAAAGCGAGAATACAGTGATTGAGCATGGACATTCTCCCGTCGTGGTATGGGTGTCAGTCTAGTCCACTGTTAGGGTCTGTTCCCGTTTCCTTCGCTTGCGCGTTGCAGCATAAAAACCCGCCAGGCTAGGCGTGGGATGCAGGCAATGGTCATTCCCTTGCCAAGTCCCGCAACGACGCATGGCGAGTTTTTACGCGCA
>DXBL01000205.1 GCA_019116555.1 Candidatus Pseudomonas excrementavium | reverse complement strand
GTCAGGCGGTGATCAATGCCGACGCCCAGCAGGGCACCACCGAGGCGGAATCGGCCTGGACCCGCCTGCACCACCAGCAACTGCTGGGTCTGACCCACGCCAAGCTACCCGGCTGGCTGGGTATGCTGCATTACGTCTGTACGCTGGAATTGACGCCGCTGATCCTGCTGGTGCTCGCCAGCCAGGGCGCCATGTTGTTGTACCGGCCGCCGGCGCAGCGTTTCGGTTGATGCCGGGCGCGATTGGGTAGTCTCTGGTCGGCAGCGCCCGGGGGCTAACCCACCAGGCTTTCCTGCCGGTCCATTCGCGGCCAAGGCCGCTCCCACGATAAGTGCGAGACTGATGAGTGCGGTCTTTGTGGGAGCGGTCTTGGCCGCGAAGGTTTCCTGCAGACCGGTTCGCGGCCAAGACCGCACAACGACCGCTCCTAACAGCGCTGCTCCGCATTAGGCTGGCTGCGCGACAGCGTGCCGCCGCGCAGGCTGGCGTTTACACCATCTCCATGAAATCCAGTGCTCCCTGCTGACGAATCACCCGGCGGTGGTTGGCCCACAGTTCGGTGATGCGCTCACGGTTGAGCTGCTGGCGATCGAGCAGCACGCGGGTGTTGAGCTCACCCACGGCGCGGGGGCTGGGCACCTTGCTGAACACGAACTGGTTGCTGATCAATTCCAGGAACGGGCCCGCCTTGCTGGTGGGCATGATGAAGATCAGCTGCAGCCCCAGGGTTTCGGTCAGGTAGTTGATCACTTCCCGTGAACGGGTTTCATCCATGTGCATGAAGGCTTCATCAACGATCACCATGCGCAGGTGACTGTCACCCTCATTGAAGCGGAAGGCGCTGGTCACCGCCGCGGCGCGGATGATGTAAGCGGGGGTTTCCAGCTGGCCGCCGGAGCCGGTGCCGTATTCGCTGAGGCGGATCGCGGCTTTGCCCTCGGGGTGCTTGAGGATGTCGTAACGGCGGTAGCGGCGGTAATCGCTGATCCGCTCCAGCTCGCGCAGGGCCTGCTGTTCATCGCCATCGAGGAGCAATCCGAGCAACTGATCACGCACCGCCGCGCCCTTGCCGGACAGGCGGGTGTCGAACAGGCTGGCGCCATCGCCAAGGTTCGGCATCTGCGTGACTTCGCGGAAGAACTCCCAGTATTCCTTGTACTCCGGCACCCAGCTCCACTCGAACTGGAAGCTTTCGCGGTCGGCGCCGAAGCGGTGATGCTGCAGCTCGGTGTTGAGCCCTTCCAGCGTGCGGCCACCATCATTGATCGCCTGGTGGATCTCGTGGCACAGGTCGGTGATGAAGGTGCTGTTGAAGCTGTCACGCAGCTTGACCAACTGCTCCTGCTTCTCCAGCAGCACGTTGTTGCGCAGGCGGTTGTGCAGATTGTCCAGTTGCTGGCGCAGGCCACAGATGTGCTCGAAGAACGCCAGGCTGTGTACCTCTGCGCCGGTGTCATGCACCAGATGGTCGGTCGGCTGCGCCTGCTGGTTGTATTCCTTGATGCTGCGATCAAGGGCTACCGCCAACTGATAGAGGCTGTCGGTGAGACTCTTGCTGTCGGCAGCGAAATCGAAATCATCGCCGGCGCGGGTCAGCATCTCCTCGATCTGGGTCAGCCGCTGTTGGGGATCGAGGCCGGTGACGCGGGCGGCGGCTTCGAGCAGGTGCTGCTCGGCCGCGTCGCGCTGGTCTTGCAGGGTATCGCCCTGATCGGACAGGGTACGGATACGCTGGTTGATCTGGGTCAGCTGCACGTTCAGGCCACCCAGCTCGTTGTGCAACTCGCTCTGGCGCGCGACCAGTTCGGCGTGGCGTTCATGGACCCGCTGCAGTTCCTGCTCGACATCATGAAAGGCACTGAGGTCCAGGCTGGCCAGTTGCTGTTCGATGTCCTGCAACTGCTGACGCTGCTCCAGCAACTGGCTGGCTCGGGCAAGATAATCGAGTGGCTTGATGCGCTGCAGGGCGGCAGCCAGGTGCTGCAGGCTTTGCACCAGCTGGCGCTGGGCATGGCGCTGCAACTGCAGTGTCTCCAGTTGCTGGTGCTGGGCACGCAGGTTGCGTTCCCGGGCGGCGACGCCGAAGACCAGCTGGCTGTCATCGATATCGCAGCGGAACATGGAGTAGTTGCCGGAGCCCATGCCTTCCCGGGTGATGCCGCGGCGGGCCTGGCGCAGACCTTCGGCATTGTCGACCCGTAGCAGGGTGGCATAGGAAGCACGCACATAGTGCTCGGCCACCCGGTGGCTGAAGCGCAGCACGTTGACCACCGATTCCTTGGGCAGGCTGAGGCGCTCGGCGTCCAGCCGGGCCTTGCTGCCCTGGATCACCCGCGCGCGGTTGCGTTCCCGGGCATTGAGCTGGCGGACGATGCGGATGGCCTCGGCTTCATGTTCCGGTTCCACCAGGATGCCGAAGCGTGAACCGCCGATATAGCCCTCGATGGACATCTGCCAATCCGGGTCGGTGACCTCCACATGGTCGCAGAGTACCCGCGGATCGGCCTGCGGGCATTGCTGGCGGATGGCGGCCACGGCATCTTCCACATAGGCGGGATAGGTCACGCGGCTCTGCTGCAAGGTGTTGATCTGGCGTTCGCTGATGCTGATCTGGCGTTCCAGATTGCTCAGCGCGCTGGCGCGTTCCTGGCTCAGCCGGTCGACCCGTTGCAGCAGGCTGACACCCTCGGCGCCAGGCTGGGCGATCATGGCGGCCAGCCGGTTGTGGGTCTGCTGCTGCTGACGGACGTTATCCAGGCCATTGTGCAGCGGACTCAGATCGATCCAATCGTTGGACAGCAACTGATGCAGTTCGGCCACCGGTTGCTGTTCTGCGGCCAGCACTTCATCGGCCACGCCCTTCCAGTTGCGGCTGGTCAGCTCGGGAATCTCCACTCCCACACCACTGCTCACCAAATGCTGGATAGTGCGCACAGCTTCAAGGTTGGTATCTCGCTGGTGCGCCTGTTCGAGCAGGGGAGCCACGCCTTGTTGCAGGCGGGCGCCGAGCTGCTGCTGGCGGTTCTCCAGATCATCCTTGCCCTGCAGGGCCGGGACACCCTGGCGGCGTGCTTCCAGCTGCACCAGGTCGCGGTGGGCCTGTTGGGTGCGTTCGTCGTTGAGCTGCTGCTCTTCGGTGAGATCGGCGATGCGGGCGCTGATTTCCTGTTGTTTGTCCTTGGCAGCCACATATTGCTTGCGGTTGTGGCCCCAGCTTTGCGCGGCCGCAGCATAATCCAGGCCGAGACGTTCCAGCCAGCTGTTCTGGTAATCCTCGGTCAGCTGGCGCGACTGCTCCAGCAGGCCAACGGCGCCGCGCACGCGGGCGGCTTCCTGCTCCATGCCGTGCACGGTGCGCAGCAGGTCACGGATCCGCTTGATAGTATCGCCGAACTCGCGGGCTTCGAGTACTTCGCCGGCGACGAACTGGTCGATCGAGCGCACCGGTTTGTATGCCATGAAGTTGGCGAAGGTGCGCGCGGCATTCTTCGCCTCGCGGATGGACACCGCATCGCCCTTGCCGCGCAGCGCGCCATACAGGCGGGCCAGGTAGGCGCTCTTGCGATCATAGGTTTCCACGCCCTGCTTGCCGAACTGCTTGCGCAGCAGATTGGGCAATTCGGTGAGCGGAATGACATGGCGGCCTTCGTCGGTGTCCCGT
>DXBL01000204.1 GCA_019116555.1 Candidatus Pseudomonas excrementavium | reverse complement strand
GCAGTCCCTTCTATCCACGTAGCGTGCTGGTCGGCAGCATGTTCGCCCTAACCTTCTGCCTGTTGCTGCTGTTGGCATCGGCGACGAATATCTGGACTCTCGGTATTCTCTGCTTCATCTGGGGTGCAGCCATTCTCGGGTTGACACTGGCGTTGCAGTCCCGCGTGCTGCGTATCGCCTCGGATGCCACCGACGTGGCCATGTCATTGTTTTCCGGCCTGTACAACCTCGGTATCGGCGCCGGTGCGCTGCTCGGCAGTCAGGTAACCGTTCACATGGGATTGGCCAACGTCGGCCTGGTGGGCGGCATGCTGGGCCTCGGCGGCCTGCTCATCTGCCTGACCGCCCTGTGGCGGCTGCCGCCGCAGATGCCGGTGACGCAGGCGGCGTAAACCGACGCGGATCTTCGGTGTGGGCGCCCCAGTCCTGTCGGCACCTTGTTTTCGGAATACTCCAGACCATGGACGGTCGAGTTCCATCTCGACCAGCGCCCCAACCGGCAACATCGAAAACCAAGCCATACTCATACCGAGCCCAGGCCGTACGTCCCCCGCCTACTCCGCCCGCTCCCGCAACAGATCCGCCAATGCCGCCAGCGCTGGAATACTCAACGGCATCGTCTGCGCACTGCTGGCGACCGGATGGGACGACAGCCGCACCATCACCATGCCTACCGCCGGGTTGATATGGATCATCTGCCCATGCACACCCAGCGCCTCAAACGCACCGTCATCGTTATGGCTGATCCACCACTGGTTGCGATAGGAATAGCCCGGCTGGAAATCGCGCCCCGCTGCCTTGAATGCCTCCCGGTCACCACCCTCGCGAATCTGTCGAACCGCCTCGGCGCTGACGATTTGCTGACCATTGAAACGCCCCTCCAGACGGACCATCTCGGCAAACCGCGCCAGATCCCGCAACGTCACATTGAGCCCCGCGCCAGCCCACTCGGCACCCTTGGAATCCAACAGCATATAGGCGTCTTCCTCGGTCCCGAGCTTGCGCCACAAACGTTGTTCAACCAACGCCGCGGTGGACATACCGGTCACCCGCCGCAGAATCCAGCCCAGCACCTCGGTGTGAGTGGTGCGATAACGGAACGACTGCCCATGTTCATCCACGCCAGCACCGATGGTAGGCAGATAACTGTAAAGATCCCGCGCACCCGGATAATCGTGAGGCACCGGCCCCATGCCCGCCGCCAGCGAATACTTCACCACATCGGAGTTGCGATCAGCATAAACCTCGCTGTAATCGATATCCGCGGTCATATCCAGCACCTGCTGCACGGTCGCCCCGCGCCAGCCACTATTCTCCAGCTCCGGCAGATAGCTCGTGACCAGCGCCGCAGGATCCAGCTCACCTTCCTCGATCAACTGTGTGGCCAGCAACCCCACAAATGACTTGGTCACCGACCAGAGAATATGCGGCTCATCCTCCGGCACCCCCGCCTGGTAGCGCTCGAACAACACCTTGCCGTGCTGCATGATCAGCACACCATCAACATAGGTCGAATCCAGATACTGCTCGAAGCTCACCTGCTCGCCGTCAGGGCCGGTGAAAGTCAGATCGGCAATCTTCTGCTCCATCCCCTCGGCATGCGGCAACACGGAAACAGCCTCATGACCACGCGCTACGCGCCGCGAAGGAAACAGCTCCCGCGCATGATGGAAACTCCAGCGCGGATTGGGATAAGGCCGCATGAAACCAGCCTGGGTGATCTGCTTATCGGCGGCTGGCGGAAAGCCCTGCATGAGTTGCAGTTGGTCGGTGCGTACCGAGGCGGGGTCGGGTAGGTCGGCAGCAATGCCTTGCGCGGATAATAAAACAGTAGCCAATGTTACCCCCAATATCGCTGATTTCTTCATGGTATAACTCTCGAAAATAATTGTTTTTCTTTCTCAGAGACTACCCAAGTAAACACTCTGCTACCAACGCCAACGATTACATTCGAAGCGTGAATATCGGTTAATTGCCACTCCATCCCACCAATAAGTCCCACTTTCCCTCCACATCCTGCCGCGTACTCCCCTGAATCCGCACCGCCTGCTCTGCTCGCTCAGGCTGAAATACAAAACAGGCCCCCGCCCGCGCCCGCATCGCCACACCCGCATTGGGAATCAGATCCAGATTGAATCCCTTGCTTGCTGCCACCATCACCGCTCGCCGCTGCACGAACAGGGCTTCCAGCATCTGGTCCTCCAGGTGCTCATCCGCCCAGGGCATGATGCTGCGCAGGTCCTGCTGGTTGCATTGATCCTGGCTGTCGATCACTGTGCCGCGCAGGCGCCAGTCGAGCAGCTTTGCATCATTCAGCCACAGCTCAGCATGACGGTACTCGTGCATTGCTCCTCTCACCTTCGCAACATATTCCCGTCTGCCCGGCCGCAGCGCTTGAGACAGGGCGACCATCAGCAGGTCGTATTGGTGGGTGCATTGTTGCTTGCTGTCGATATCTGGCAAGTTGATGGCGATGCGTTGGCGCAGGGGTTGGCCGACGAATGTCTGTAGTTGCCGTTCGGCCTCGGGGCACAGGGTCCAGGGTGTACGCCGGGCGGTGCTGGCCACCGAGGTGATGCGCTCGCCGTCATGGCCTAATTGCAGGATGAAATAGTGGTGCTCGTCTTCCATGGCAACCCGGCATTCGGTCGAGGTTACGTCAAAGATCACGCGGCGGAAGAAAATGTGGGGTGAGTCCAGCTCTTGCATTGGCACGCCTCAATGTATGTT
>DXBL01000203.1 GCA_019116555.1 Candidatus Pseudomonas excrementavium | reverse complement strand
TTCAGGCTGGTTGCGCCACAATGCACTGGGAGCACTGCTGGCCGCCGGGTTCAGTCCCGTGCTGCTGGCCGCTGGCCCCTATACCGCGGAGCATCCGGCGGTGGACCCCTTCGTCGAGGAGATGCGCAGCGAGTACGGCTTCAATCCCGAGCATGTGCGCCGGTTGCTGGAACAGGCCGAGCGCAAGGAAAGTATCCTCGAGGCCATCGCCCGGCCCGCTGAACGGGTGCGGCCGTGGCACGAGTATCGCAAGATATTCATCACCGACCGGCGTGTGAACGAGGGCGTGGCATTCTGGAACCAGCACGCCGAAGCGCTGGCCAGGGCCGAGAAGGAATACGGGGTCGAGGCCGAGGTGATCCTGGCGATTCTCGGCGTGGAAACCTTCTATGGCGGCAACAAGGGCAGCCACCGGGTAATCGACGCGCTGACCACCCTGGGCTTCGACTATCCGCCGCGGGCGGACTTCTTCCGCGGCCAGCTCAAGTCCTTCCTGGTGCTGACCCGTGAGCAGCAGGTCGATCCGCTCGAGCTGACCGGCTCCTACGCCGGCGCCATGGGCTATCCGCAGTTCATTCCCAGCAGCTACCAGGCCTTTGCCGTCGATTTCGATGGCGACGGCGTAACGGATATCTGGAATAACCCGGTCGATGCCATTGGCAGCGCGGCGAATTATTTCGCCGAGCACAAGTGGCAGCATGGTGCCGATGTGGCGGTCGCCGCCGACGTCGCCGGGGATGACTTCGCCAAGGGGTTCACCCTGGACCGCGGTCTGGAAGCGAAGATCAGCGTCGGCGAGCTGAAGCGCCTGGGCTGGACTCCCCGGCAGGAGCTGGATGATGCCACCGAAGTGATGGCCTTCGAGTTCGATGCCGGGGAACATAAGCAATACTGGCTGGGTCTGAACAACCTGCATGTCATTACCCGCTACAATCGGAGCGTCATGTACGCTATGGTCGTGCATCAACTGGCCGACCTGATAAGGGAAGCGAGGGACCAATGAACAAGCCATTGCGCAACGGGCCGGGCTTTGCTGTGATCTGCCTGCTGCTGGGATTGCTGAGCGCCTGCTCATCATCGCCGGTGCAGCAGGGGCAGGGCGGGGCAGCCAGTGCCAGCAAGCCGCGCCCGGCCCAGGATGGCGCGCCGGATTATTTCCAGGATGTGTCGAAGATTCCGGACGCGGTCCCGGTACCCCATACCGGCGCGTACAAGGCTTCACCCTATCGGGTGCTGGGCCGTAACTACAATCCCATGCAGGACGGTCGCAACTACCGCGAATCCGGCCTGGCATCCTGGTACGGCACCAAGTTTCACGAACAGCTGACCGCCAACGGCGAACTCTACGACCTGTATGGCATGACCGCCGCGCACAAGACCCTGCCCCTGCCAACCTATGTGCGGGTGACCAATCTGGATAATGACCGCAGCATCATCGTGCGGGTCAATGACCGGGGGCCGTTCCATTCCGACCGTATCATCGACCTGTCCTACGCCGGCGCCGTCAAGCTGGGCTTCGCCGAGAAGGGCGTGGCGCGGGTGCGGGTGGAGGGCATCGATCCGGTGGTCTGGCAGCAGCAGAACAACCCCGGCTATCTGGTCAAGGCACAGCCATCTGCCGCACCAGCCGCTGCGGTAGCCCGGCCGGCACCGGCTGCGGCTACGCCGGCCGCAGCAGTGGCCAACGCCGGATTGTATCTGCAGGTGGGTGCCTTTGCCTCCGATCAGGCGGCCCAGCAGCTGCGCAGCCAGTTGCAGGGCATGGTCAGCGCCCCGGTATTCGTTACTCCGATCGAGCAGGACTCCCGTACGCTGCATCGGGTCCGGCTTGGTCCGGTGAACGATCATGCAGAGGCCGAAAGGCTGATGGAGACATTGCGTCTGGCCAATCTCGGCAATCCGTCGCTGGTCAGCGCCAATTGATATTGCCGTTGCCTGCCAGCGGCACCTTGCGATCCACATATTCCAAGACAGTGAGCATCATGTTTAAAAAATTCATTCACACCCTGTTGATCTCCAGCGCCATACTGCTTGTCCCGGCAGCCGTGGCCCAGACGCCACAACCGCAGCCGCAGCCCCAGGCCGCCGCCCCGCTGATGCCGCCGGCGCCGACGGTAGCCGCATCGAGCTATCTGCTGATCGATGCCAACAGCGGCAAGGTGCTGGTCGAGCACAACTCCGACGAGCCGCTGCCACCGGCCAGCCTGACCAAGATGATGACCAGTTATATCGCCAGCATGGAAATCCTGCGTGGCCAGCTGAAGGAGTCGGATCTGGTGCTGGTCAGCGAAAAGGCCTGGCGTATGGGCGGCTCGAAGATGTTCATCGAGGTGGGCAACCAGGTGCCGGTGATCGATCTGTTGCGCGGTATCATCATCCAGTCCGGTAACGACGCCAGTGTCGCCATGGCTGAGCACATCGCTGGCAGCGAAGACGGCTTCGCTGACCTGATGAACAGCCATGCCAAACGCCTGGGCATGGTCAACACCCACTTCGAGAACGCCTCCGGCCTGCCGTCCGAGAACCATTATTCCAGCGCCCGGGACATGGCCATCATGGCCAAGGCGATCATCAACGATGACCCGGAACACTACAAGCTGTACAAGGAAAAGGAATACATCTGGAATGGCATCCGCCAGCCCAACCGCAACCTGATGTTGTGGCGTGACAAGTCGGTGGATGGCCTGAAAACCGGGCACACCGAAGAAGCCGGCTACTGCCTCGTGGCCTCGGCCGAGCGCGATGGCATGCGGCTGATCTCGGTGGTCATGGGTACCGCCAGCGAGCAGGCCCGCGCCGCCGAAACCCAGAAGCTGCTGACCTGGGGCTTCCGCTTCTTCGAGACCAAGAGCTTCTATCAGCCGGGTCAGGTGGTGGCGCCGGCGCGCGTCTGGGCCGGGCAGGCTGATCAGGTCGACGCCGGTCTGGCCGAAGGATTGGTGCTGACGCTGCCCAAGGGGCAGGTCGACAAGCTGGAAGCTGGCGTCACCATGAATCCGGTGATCAAGGCGCCCATCGCAGCGGGCGACGTGCTGGGTCAGGTGGAAGTCAAACTGGGCGAGGAAGTGGTGCATACCGCACCGCTGGTTGCCCTGGCCGATGTCGAGGAAGCCGGTCTGTTCGGTCGTCTGTGGGACAGTATCCGGCTGTTCTTCTATGGCCTGTTCAACTGAGGAGCCCGTCATGAGCGACAAGACCCCCGAGGCGCCGAAGATCGAGTTTCCCTGTCAGTATCCGATCAAGATCATCTGCAGTGCCGGTGACGGCGTCGTCGAGCAGGTGCTGGCGGTGGTCAGACGCCACGACGCCGCGCTGGATGCCGACCAGTTGGTGGTGCAGGACAGCAAGAATGGCCGATTCCAATCCCTGCGGCTGGTGATGACGGCCACTGGTGAGCAGCAGCTGCAACAGCTGCACACCGATCTCAAGGCCACCGGCCACGTGCATATGGTGCTGTGATGCCGGAGCTGATCGTCCGAAACCTGGGGTTGGTGGAATACCAGCCCACGCTGGAGGCGATGCGCAAGCTGACCGCCGAGCGTGATGCCGATACGCCCGACGAGATATGGTTGCTGCAGCACCCTGCGGTTTTCACCCAGGGGCAGGCCGGCAAGGCCGAGCACCTGCTGGCGCCGGGAGATATCCCGGTGATCCAGGTCGAGCGCGGCGGGCAGGTGACTTATCACGGACCAGGTCAGTTGGTCGGCTATCTGATGCTGGATCTGCGGCGGCTGGGGTTGGGTGTACGGGAACTGGTCAGCGCCATGGAGCGGAGCCTGGTCGATCTGCTCGCCTCTTACGGCGTGGAAGCGGCGCCGAAGCCGGATGCGCCGGGCGTCTATGTGGACGGCGCCAAGATCGCCTCACTGGGCCTGCGCGTGCGACGGGGCTGTTCCTTTCACGGCCTGGCATTGAACGTCGACATGGACATGCAGCCTTTCCAGCGCATCAACCCCTGTGGCTACAGCGGTCTGCAGATGGTCCAGCTCAGCGAGCTGGTGTCGCAGCCGGTGAGCATCGAAGACGTGGCGCAACGGCTGGAACAAGCGCTGCGTCAGCAGTTGGGGTATAGGGTAGCTTAGCCGGCAGGCTCCAGTCTTCGCCCGGAAACGCTGGTCCTTGGGAGGGTCGAGCCTACGGGCTGTGATCGGATCGGGTCGCGCTCGATCGGGTCACGCTGACCGTGTCGCGCTCGACCCTCCTAGGTGTGTGACCTTCCATGGGCTGCGTCTGAGGGATTTATCTGATATTCAGCGCCGGAATCAGACTGGTATCGACATCCTGGCCCGGCACCGGGGCAGGGGCGGCCAGGCCCAGGTTGTTCTTCTCGAAAACCCGGTCGGCGCGGTAGCTGGAGCGTACCAGCGGGCCGGAGGCGACTTCCATGAATCCCTTGGCCAGGCCCAGTTCCCGATAACGATTGAATTCCTCGGGGCTGACCCAGCGCTTGACCGGCAGGTGATTGCGGGTGGGTTGCAGGTACTGGCCGAGGGTGACGATATCCACGCCGATGGCGCGCAATTCATCGAAAGTCTGCAGGATTTCCTCATCGGTTTCGCCCAGGCCAACCATCAGGCTGGTCTTGGTCAGCACGTCGGGGCGGTGACGCTTGGCGTGTTCCAGCACTTTCAGGGTCTTGCCATAGCCGGCGCGTGGATCACGCACTTCGCGGGTCAGCCGCTCGACGGTCTCGACGTTCTGGGCGAAGACTTCCAGTCCCGAATCGACCACCAGTTCCACCGCGGCCAGATCCGCGTCGAAGTCCGGGGTCAGGGCCTCGACCACTACCTGCGGCGTACGCTGCTTGATGGCACGCACGCAGGCGGCGTAATGGCTGGCACCGCCGTCATCCAGGTCGTCGCGGTCTACCGACGTGAGCACGATATAGCGCAGCGCCATGAGCTCGACCGACTTGGCGGTGTTCTCCGGCTCCTCCAGATCCAGCCAGCCGTTGGGGTTGCCGGTATCCACGGCGCAGAAGCGGCAGGCGCGGGTGCATACCGAGCCCATCAGCATGATGGTGGCGGTGCCGTTGGACCAGCATTCGCCCATGTTCGGGCAATGGGATTCCTGACAGACGGTGCTCAGACGATGCTCGGAAACGTTGCGCTTGACCGCCTCGAACCGGTCGCCCGCCGGCGCCTTGACGCGCAGCCATTTGGGTTTGGGTTCAAATACCGTGGGTTCGGCGTTGGCACGGCGCTTCTGGCCGTCCTTGATGGCGGCAATACCCTGGGCATTGCGGAATTTTTCACCACTGGCAACGTTGGTTTGCGTGCTGTCAGACATCGGGGTTCAGGGCTCCTGGTAGAGGCTCCATGGGAGTGTTCGCGGACACGGGCTGGCTTGTAGCCACGGGGCAGTTTACCACAGGCGCTGTGGGAGTGGGGGCTGGGCGTGGAGCGGTCTGGCAGTGCTATTCGCGGCCAAGGCTGCTCCCACAGGAAGCGGTCTGGGCTTGGAGAGCGGGTTCAGGAAGCTGGTAGGCAGTATGTTCTTGTGGGAGCGGGCTCGCCCGCGAAGGGTCTGGTAGAACGGCTTCGCAGCCAAGGCTGCTCCCACAAGTGGGTTGTTGCTTTGGAATGAGGTCCTTTAACAGAGGTCAGGAGCCAGGAGTCAGGATTCAGTAAATTCCCCGTCATCCTCGGCGCAGGCCGAGGATCCACCGTTCGCCTGAACTCCGGTGCATTCTATGGATCCTCGGCCTACGCCGAGGATGACGAAGAGTTGGCGACGATGACGAATTGCGCCGAGGATAACGAATGGTGGCCAGGAGCAGCCGTCCGGTGGTTCCTGGGGTTATCAACCGCCTGTCGCAGTTCGGCAGCGGCCTCCCAGGCGCAGGGGAGCGGTCAGTCGCGTGACTGACCGCCCATGTCTTCCAGCCGCCTCAGTTCGACCCGGGCGATGCGCATATGTTCGATCTCGAGGATGCGCATCTGCCAGCCTTCGACGGTCAGCAGCTCATCCTGTTCGGGCATGTGCTCGAGCTGGTTGAGGATCAGGCCGGCCAGGGTGGTATACAGCTGGCTGCGCGGCAAGGGCTCGGGCAACTGGCGGTTGATCTCTTCCAGATTTTCGCTGGCGTCGACCTCGTAACAGCCGGGTTCCAGCTCGATCACGCTGGGTGGCAGGTCCATGCCCTGTTCCACCTCGGGCAGCTCCCCGGCAATGGCCTCCATGATGTCGGTCAGGCTGACGATGCCCTCCAGGGTGCCGAACTCGTCCACCACGAAGGCCATTTGCTTGCCCTCGTGACGGAAGGCTTCCAGCGCCTTGATCGCATTCTGGGTCTCGAACAGCACGACAGGTTGCTCGATGTACTGCTCGAAATGCAGTTCGCCGCCCCGCAGGATGGCATCGAGCAGGGTCTTCTTCTGCACTATCCCCAGCGGTTCGTCGTGTTTGCCATCGCGAATCACTGCCAGGCGCGAGTAGGGCGAGTCCAGCAGCTGCTGACGCTGCTCGTCCAGGCTGGTACTCAAGTCGAGTGCATGCACCTCGCGCCGCGGGGTCATCAGTGCCTTGATGTTGGTGTCGGCCAGGCTGAGCACGCCGCGGATCATGTCGCGCTCATTCTCATGGAACACCTGTGCCGGCGTATCCTCGTCGGCAAAGCCTTCCTCGGACACCTGCTCGGCGCTGTCACCCTTGCCCAGCAGGCGCAGGATATTGTTGGCCGTGCGCTCGCGCAGGGTGCCGCCAGTATCCAGCCATTTCTGCTTGTTGTGGCGGGCCAGCTGGTTGAAGAACTCGACCATGATCGAGAAGCCAATGGCGGCATACAGGTAGCCCTTGGGAATGTGCAGACCCACACCCTCGGCGATCAGGCTGAAGCCGATCATCAACAGGAAGCCCAGGCACAGGATGATCAGCGTCGGGTGGGCGTTGACGAAGCGGGTCAGGCGCTTGCTGGCCAGCAGCATGACGCCCATGGCCACGATCATGGCGATCGCCATCACGGCCAGCTCGTCAGCCATACCGATGGCGGTGATCACCGAATCGATGGAGAACACCGCATCGAGGATCACGATCTGGGTCACGACCACGCCGAAGCTGGAATACGCCAGGCGCGTGCCGCTACTGTGCTGGCGACCTTCAAGGCGTTCATGCAGCTCCATGGTGGCCTTGAACAGCAGGAACAGACCACCCGCCAGCATGATCAGGTCACGTGCGGATACCGGATGATCACCAACGTGGAATAGCGGATTGGTCAGCGTTACCAGCCAGGCGATGCTCATCAGCAGCATCAGGCGCATGATCAGTGCCAGGGACAGACCCAGCACGCGGGCCTTGTCACGCTGATGTGGCGGCAACTTCTCCGCCAGTACGGCGATGAATACCAGGTTGTCGATGCCGAGGACGATTTCCAGGGCGATCAGCGCAAACAGGCCCGCCCAGACGGTGGGGTCAGCGAGCCATTCGAACATGGTCAGCCTCCGGGGTCTGGCACAGTGCAACTGCAGGGATTGATTGTAGAGATGGGGTGCGAAGACGGTCTGTCATCGCGTTTGTTCGGGGAGGGACGGAATTCAAAACGGTAAACCAGTGGCTTATGGAAAGTTCCTTATACGCGTTCTTGAGGAATCGGACAAACGGATATTTGTTGCCGTACGTCAGTTTGTCCGATGGCGCAGGGCTTTCAGCAGTTGCTGGTCGGGGTAGCCATCGGCTGGCCAGCCGAGGGCGATCTGCAGCCGACGTATTGCCTGCCGGGTATTGGCGCCGATGATGCCGTCAACGCTGCCGGGCTCATAGCCCTGGGCTTCCAGGTGCTTCTGCAACTCCAGACGCTCGGTGCGTGAGAGGGGTTTGTCATCGGTCGGCCAACTGGCATGAATCTCTCCGTTACCCTGGAAACGTTCCGCCAGCAGCCCGATGGCCAGGGCATAGCTGGTGGAATTGTTGTAGCGCAGGATGCTGCGGAAATTGTTCATTACCAGGAACGCCGGGCCGCGATGGCCGGCGGGCAGCACCAGGGTGGCTGCGGTGGTAGCCTGGCGGTCCAGTGGCCGACCGCGGGCATCGGTCACGCCGAGCGCGGCCCACTCGGACAGCGGCTTGCGGATGGACATGTCCGCCAAGGCATAGTCGAACCCCTCGCCCAGGCGCACTTCCATGCCCCAGGGCGCGCCGGCTTGCCAGTTGGAGTCGCGCAGATAGTTGGCGGCGGAGGCGAGAGCATCGGCCTCGGTATGCCAGATATCCCGCTTGCCGTTACCATCGAAGTCCACGGCATGGTCATTGTAGGTGGTGGGAATGAACTGGGTCTGGCCCATGGCGCCGGCCCAGGAGCCGGTCATGCCATCCACGGTGATATCGCCCCGTTGCAGGATTTCCAGCGCAGCCAGCAGCTGGGTCTGGGCAAAGCCGGAGCGGCGACCCTGATGGGCGAGGGTGGCCAGCGAGCGCACCACCGAGCGATCACCCATATTGCTGCCGAAGTTGCTTTCCAGGCCCCAGATGGCTACAAGGATGTGCCGATCCACGCCATAGCGCGCCTCGATTGCCTCCAGGGTACGGGCATGGCGCGTCAGCATCAGCCGCCCGGTGGCCTGGCGTTGCGCGGACAATGCCCCGTCCAGGTATTCCCAGACCGGCCGGGTGAACTCGGGCTGGCTCTGATCGGCCTTCAGTACCGCAGGATCAGGTTCCACGCCCTGGAAAGCCCGATCGAACAGTCGGGCATCGATGCCGCTCGCCAGCGCCTGGTTGCGGAAGCCATCACGCCATTGGCTGAAACTGACGGTATCTGGCTCGGCGCTGGTGGTGACAGCGCCCGGCTGGACCGAGGCTTCCAGGCGGTTTTCACCGCAGGCGGACAGGACCAGCAGGCCGGCGGCAACCGCGAGAAGGTTGCGACACAGGGTGCTGAAGCGAATGGGCAGATTGCGCATGTATCGGTTCCGACAGGTTCAGATTCCGGCCCACTGTAGCACGCGTCCCGGGAAGGGCGAACCGCTGGGCCTGGTTGTATTGCTGTTGGAGGGCGTCGACCGCTGCAGGTTCCTTGGACGCGTCGAAAGATAAAAATATGTTGATTGCGAAAAGGGCTGGTACTATCCACCGATGTCGTTTTGCAGCCTAGGGCCTGTTTCCGTTTCATTCGCCTCTGCGCTGTTGGGGCATATTCAAGGGGCGTTCGACGCTGCAGACACAACAGGACTCAGAAGAACTAGAACAATGCAATTGAACCGTATTACCAGTCGATGGCGAGTGTTGGCGATTCCCGCCGTGCTGGGTGTTTTTTTCGCAGCCTGGATGCTGCATCCAACGTATGTCATGTCGGACTTCTCGCCTTTTCCCGCTGCCGAATTCGATGCTGCGTCGGCCGACCAGGAAGCCGTATTCGAACAGGGTTTCGCCTCGTCGGACCTCGATGAATTCGTTCATTCACCTTCCGTGGCGGCGTTGCCTGATGGCGACCTCATGGCGGCATGGTTCGCTGGCTCCCGGGAAGGCGCTGCGGATGTGGATATTCGCGGTGCCCGGTTCGATGCCGTGACCGGCACCTGGGGCGAGGAGCGCGTGTTGGTCACCCGGGAGATGACCCGTCGCGCCATCGGCAAGCCCATTCGCAAGCTGGGCAATCCCGTGATTGCCTTTGCCCCGGACGAGCGCCTCTGGCTGTTCTATGTCTCGGTGTCGGTGGGTGGCTGGGCGGGTAGCGCGGTCAATGTCATGGTGTCCGATGATCTCGGCGCCACCTGGTCCAAACCGCGGCAATTAGTCACCACGCCCTTCGTCAATATCAGCACCCTGGTACGCGCCGCGCCGGTGTTCCACGAAGACGGCTCGATCGGCCTGCCGGTGTATCACGAGTTTCTCGGCAAGTTTCCCGAATACCTGTACCTGGACGCCCAGGGGCGCGTCGTCGACAAGTTCCGTATCGCCGACGGTACCAACTCGCTGCAGCCGACGGTGGTGCCCTTGAGCGGCCAGCGGGCCGTGGCCCTGCTGCGCCAGGCCGGGGACGACGGCCATGTGCTGGCCACCGTGACCGAAGACGCCGGACGCACCTGGCAGCCGGAATGGGCGGTGGAACCCTGGAATCCCAATACGTCCCTGGCAGCGGTGCGCTCGGGGTCGGACAGTCTGTTGGTGGCGCAGAACAACCTGATCGATGGGCGTTTCAATCTCAGCCTGGATGAAACCACCGACAAGTTGACCGAGTGGTCGTTGGTGGCGTCGCTGGATGCCTCGCCGGACCCGACAGGCAAGCCGTTTCCCCGGCCGCGGTATACGGAACTCCTGAGCGAGAAGTTTCTCGCTTCCAGCGGTGCGGCACGTCAGTCGTTGCTGGCTGAATACCTGGGCGAGATCGACCAGCGCATGTGCCGGGATGGCATGTGCGACTTCCAGTACGAGTATCCCTACATGATCCGGGCCACCGACGGCCGTTACCACCTGGTCTACGCCTGGAACAACAGCTTCATCAAGCACGTGGCCTTCAATGATGCCTGGCTGGAGGCGCAGCTATGATCCCTGTCGGTATTCAATCCTGTCTGAGCTTCGCCCTGTTGGTGTTTCTGCTGCTGCCCAGCGCTCAACTGCCCCCGCGCTACCGCAATCTGCTGCTGGTTGGCGCATTGCTGGTGGGCATGGTGCCGCTGCCCGGCGGGCTGCCCCTGGCAGGTTATCTGCGTGGGTTGACCGACGAACTGTCGATTACCGCCATGCTCTGGCTGCTGGCCGCAACGGCGCTGCGCCTGGGCTGGACCCATGGCAGCTCGGCTGCGGCTGCCTGGCAGCTGTGGTCGATATTCGCCGTGCTGGGTGTGGTGCTCTATCCCGCCTCCATGGGCGTGGGCATGCTGGATACCTACAGCTGGGGATATTCGCCCCGTTCGCTGATCCTGTTGATCGGTGCCTTGACGCTGGCCCTGCTGCTGTTGGGCAATTGGCTGGGCGTGCTCATGCTGACCCTGGCGACCCTGGCCTTCAGCCTGGATATCAAGGCGTCGGACAATTACTGGGACTATCTGATCGACCCCTTCGTGGCGCTCTATGCCATCGCCATGCTGCTGGCCAGCGCGGCCGGTGCGCTGCGCCGGTGGCGGCGCGGGGCACTTACCCCGGTCCCGCAACTGGATGAAGGGCTGGACTGAGCCGGAGCATAGCGCTCAGGCGGTCTGCTGATTGGCGCTGCGCATGCGTTTGGCGCGCTTTTCCAGTACCAGGTAGGTCGCGACTGCCACACTCAGGGGCAGCAGGAAATAGATCGCTCGATAGCCGATCAACGCCGCCAGCAGACCGCTGCGCGGCAACTCATCCTGCAGCAGGGTGAGAAAGATCATTTCCAGCACGCCCAGCCCGGCGGGAATATGGGTGATGACCCCGGCGATGCTGCTGATCAGCAGTACGCCCAGTACCCCGGGATAGAACGCCTCGGGGGGCAGCAGCAACCAGATGATCAGCGCCATCAGCGACCAGTTGAGCGCTCCCACTGCCGCCTGGACCAGGGCCAGTTGCCAGGACGGCAGCTCGATGGTCTGATTGCGCACCTGCCAGCTGCGCCTGGGCGAGAAGGCGCAGGCCAGCACATAGCCAACCGCGGCGATGATCATCGCCACCCCGATCAGTCGCAGCCCGCCATTGCCCACGGCCCAGCCTGCCGGCAGCGTCACCCAGCCCATGGCGAAGACACATCCGGCCAGCCACAGATAACCCAGCCAGTTGGTGATGATGCTCAGGCTGAAGACCCGGGCGATGGTCGGTATATCCAGCCCGAGCCGTGAATACAGCCGAAAACGCAGGGCGACGCCGCCCACCAGGGCGTTGAGGTTGAGATTGAAGGCATAGCAGACGAAGACCAGCGGGATCACCTGACGAACCGGCAATCGGTGACCGGTATAGTACCGGCCCAGCAGGTCGTAGCAGCAATAAGTCAGATAGCTGAGCAGGGTCACGCCAATCGCCGCCGCGATGACCCACAGCGGATAGTCGCGCAATGCCCCGCCCACCGCTTGCCAGTCGGTGTTGCGCAATTGCAGATACAGCAATACCGGGATGGCGATGAAGAAGAACAGGGTCAGTGCCCGCTTGCCCCAGCGCAACCAGGGATTAGTGGGTGCGGATTCGCGTTCGTCGCTCAAAGCAGCTTCTCCTGTTCCAGGGTGGCAAGCTCTTCTTCCGCCGGTTCTTCCTGCGGCAGCAGTGGCTCCAGCCGCGGGGTGTGGGCGGGCAGGCTGCCGGCAATGGCCGGGAAGTGCCGCAGGAAGTGGAAGAACAGAAAGGTCATCGGCGCACGCCACCAGAAGCCACGGGTGGCCCTGGCTGCGGTGATCTCATCGCAATGCTTGTTGGCCAGCGATTGCAGATGGTTGTACAGGCGTTGATTGAGCTGTGGATCGCGGATGAACAGATTGCCTTCCAGATTCAGCGACAGGCTCAGGGGATCCAGGTTGCTGGAGCCCACCGTCACCCATTCCCGGTCCATCAACGCTACCTTGCCGTGTAGCGGACGTTTGCAGTATTCGTGGATGACCACGCCGCTGCGCAGCAGGTAGCTGTAGAGGAAGGTCGAGCAGTGACGCACCCAGGGCATATCCGGCTCGCCCTGCAGAATCAGCGTGACGTGCACGCCGCGGCGGGCGGCGTTGCGCAGCTCGCGCAGCATGCGATAACCGGGAAAGAAATAGGCGTTGGCGATCACCAGGCGATGGTTGGCCGAGCGTATCGCGCGCAGATACTGATCTTCGATATCCGCAGTGTGGTGGTTGTTGTCGCGGATCGCCAGCATGATCCAGGCGCTGCCGGCGTGGCGTGTGCGTGCCCGGTCCTCCGGGTTCAGCGGCAACGGCAGTTCACGGCGGGCATGGCGGAACAGGTTGAGGCTGGCATGGCGGATGTCGCTGACGATCGGCCCGCGTACCTCCACGGCATAGTCCTGCTTGGCGCCGGGGCCATAATCACCCAGATGCACGGCGGTGAAGTTGATGCCGCCGACATAGGCCACCTCGCTGTCCACCACCACGATCTTGCGATGCAGACGGCGGAACAGGTTGGTACGCATGCCCATCAACTTGGGCTGGGGATCAAAGGTGTGTACGCGAATGCCGGCTTCGATCATCTCGCCGATGTACCCATTGCTCAGGTCCACGGTGCCGTAGCCATCGACGATGACTTCCACATGGGCGCCGTTGTTCGCGGCGCTGATCAAGGCCCGCTGCAGCTCCTTGCCGACCTTGTCTTCCAGGATGATGAACGTTTCCAGCAGCACCTCCTTGCGGGCGTTGCGGATACGTTCGAATACGCGGGGAAAGAACTCTTCGCCGTTGATCAGCAGTTCTGCATCATTGCCTTCACGCCAGACAGGTCTCATCAGAAACGTACCTCGACAGACAGTGGCGCATGGTCCGACAGGTGTGACCAGGGGCGCCGGTAAAGCGTTTCCGGTCCATGGGTTGTCAGGTTGCGGACATAGATCCGGTCCAGACACAGCACCGGCCATTGCGCCGGAAAACTCTTCGCCGGCGACCCATTGGCCGTGACGAAAGCTTCCTTGAGACCACACCTGTCCAACCTTCTTCCAGCGCGCTTGAGCCAGTCATTGAAGTCACCGGCAACGATGACCGGGTCATCCGGCGGCAACCGGTCGAGCAGGCGGCACAGCAGGCGCAACTGGCTCCGGCGATGGCGCTCCCGCAGCCCCAGGTGCACGCAGATGGCGTGCAGGTCCGCCTGGCCCGGCACGTCGAGGATGGCATGCAGAAAGCCGCGCTCTTCGGTGCCGCTGATCGACACATCCAGGTTCTCGTAGTGCAGTATCGGAAATTTTGACAGCAACGCATTGCCATGGTGCCCTTCGGGGTACACCGCGTTGCGGCCATAGGCGAACTGGGGCCAGATGGTGTCGGCCAGGTATTCGTAATGGGGTGCGTCCGGCCAGTTGTCGATGTTCTGTCCATGGCGGTCGTTATTGCCCAGCACTTCCTGCAGAAACACCACATCCGCAGACAGGGTGCGCACGGCGTCGCGCAGTTCCGGCAGGATGAAGCGCCGGTTCAGCCAGCTGAAGCCCTTGTGGGTGTTGACGGTCAATACCTTGAGCGAATGAACCGTCGGTGCCTGGTTGGTGAGATGTTCGTGAGTGGAACTCAATGGGGTCACAGAAAACGCTCCGGCAGCTGGCCCGGCTTGATCTCCAGTCCCTCGGCGCGGTCCAGCTTTTCCAGCAGCTGACGGGCGTCGTAGGGCGCGCGGACCTTGATGTCGTTATCGAAGTAGCAGTAGATGTCGCGCTCGGCGTTCGAGCTGTCCTCCTGTTCGGATACCCGGCGCGCACCCTCCGGTTGGGTGCCCCTGGCCCAGGCGCGGATGCGGCGCGCCCAGTCATCCAGGGCCGCGTCATCGTAGCCGCTGGCGTACAGTTCCTTGTCGCCATGCAGGCGCAGATACATGAAATCCGCGGTCAGTTCTTCCACCAGCGGCCATTTGCCTGCGGTGTCCGCGACCACCAGGGCGATACGATGCTTGCGCAGCAACTCGATGAAGTCTTCCTGCATGAAGCTGCGGTGACGGATTTCCACCGCATGGCGCAAGGGGGTACTGGCCCTGGTGGCCAGCCCCTCGGGTGCCGGAAAGCGCGGGCTGCGGGCGGCGCACTCGGCGGCCTCGCCGAAGGTACGTGGCAACCGCTCGAACAGCTCGGTGAACAGGGCCGCGTCGTAACGGAAGCTCGGCGGGAATTGCCAGAGAAAGGCACCGAGCTTGTGCTCCAGCTGCAGCGGTCCGGAGGCGAAGAAGTTGGCCAGCGGCTCGGCCAGTTCGCGTAGCCGTTTGACATGGGTGATGTAACGCGGCGCCTTGACGCTGAAGACGAAGTCATCCGGCGTGGTGTCGCGCCAGTTGGTGAACCGCTCCGGGGTCTGCAGGGCATAGAAGGAGCCGTTGATCTCGATGCTGCTGACCGTGCACGAGGCATATTCCAGTTCCCGGCGCTGCAACAGGCCTTCGGGATAGAAGTCGCCGCGCCAGGGTTCATAACGCCAGCCGGAAATGCCGATGCGGATATCACTGCTCATGGGTCAGGCCATTCAAGGTTTCGGGGAAGCCATGGCGGGCGGGTCGCTGGCCGGGAAGGAGTCATCCAGCGCGTCGTCCAGCTGGGCTTCCTCATGGCTGTCCTGCGGCTGCAGCGCCACCTTGACCCAGCCGCAGGCGCGCCGGTCGAAGGCCTTGAAGGCTTCGATACTGTCCTCCATGGGCTCGACGCGGGTGAGAATCTGCGTGGGATCGATCCGGCCGCTGAGGACCAGCTCCAGCAGCAGCGGAATGTAACGCCGGTGGTGACAGTTGCCCATGTTGACGGTCAGGTTGCGGCTGGCGGCCAGGCCAATGGGAAAAGTGCGCGACTGCGGCGCATAGAGGCCGATCACCGACAGGGTGCCGGCCTTGGCCAGCCCGGCCACGGCCCATTGCAGGGCCTGGCTCGGCGCATCACCGGGGTGCCAGTTGTCGCCGTCGGGATTGGTGCGCGGGGCGTTGTCGGCCATTTCCTGACGGAATTGCCCCTGTTGCAGCAGGTCGTGGTCCTGGCAGGAATGCTCGGCGTCCACGCCCACTGCGTCGATAGCGCGGTCCACGCCGATGCCGCCGGTCAGGCGCTGCAGTGTGGCGACCGGGTCTTCGATATCGAAGTTGATGACTTCCGCGCCCTGGCAACGGGCCATATCGAGCCGGTCCGGCAGATGGTCGATGGCAAATACCCGCGCCGCCCCCAGCAGGAGGGCGCTGGCGATGGCGAACTGGCCGACCGGGCCGCAGCCGAATACCGCAACCGTATCGCCGGGGGTGATTTCTGCCATCTCGGCACCGAAATAGCCGGTAGGGAAAACATCGGACAGCAGAATCGCCTGGTCGTCGGTAATGGCATCGGGGATCTTGATCAGGCCGATATTGGCGTGGGGAATGCGCGCCTTCTCCGCCTGCAGGCCATCGAAGCTGCCGCTGGCTTCCGGCCCGCCGAAGAAGGCCGTGCCGGCCTGGGGGCCCTGCGGATTGGCGGCGTCGCACTGGGCATAGTAGCCGGCGCGGCAGTAGGCACAGTTGCCGCAGGCGATGGTCGAGGCGACGATCACCCGATCGCCGACCTTCAGGTTGCGTACGTCGGTGCCCAGGGTTTCCACGACGCCGACACCTTCATGCCCGAGAATGGTGCCCTTGCGCATGCCGCTGATGCTGCCGCGAACAAAATGCAGATCGGTACCGCAGATGGCGGAGGCCGTCAGCCGGATAATGGCATCGGTCGGTTCATGCAGCACCGGATCGGCCACCTCTTCCAGGCGTATGTCACCGACATCATGAAAAACGACGGCTTTCATCCTCAGTCCTCCCGTGGTCGCTGCGCAAAACCGCTGCGTTTGGTCGTATCTACTATTTCCGACTGGTGGACCCGGGCTTGGTTCAGCCTTTCTGCGAAGCGGCAAAACAGCTCAGGCGCTGTCCTCCCGTTCCAGCACGAACAGCAGCAGCGAGTGGCCGGTCATCAGATACTCGCTGTTGAACTCGTGCACCTCTCGTTTGCGTAGTTGCGGGCGGTGGGTATCGATCAGGCAATGCCAGCAGTTGCCCTCGGCCACCTCGGGCAGACAGAAATTGACCACGTCGTGGTGCGCATTGAACAGCAGCAACAGGGTGGCATCATCACCGCTGCGGCGAATGCCGGTGGGCTGCGCGCGGCCATCGAGCAACATGCCAAGGGCACGGGCGTGCGGGTCCTGCCATTGCTCATCGGTCATTTCATCGCCACTGGGGCAGAGCCAGGTGACATCCTTGACGCCCAGCTCCTCGTTGTAGTCGCCGACCAGAAAGCGGCCACGGCGCAGGGTGGGATA
>DXBL01000202.1 GCA_019116555.1 Candidatus Pseudomonas excrementavium | reverse complement strand
CGACAAAGCCCATGACATTCAGGCCACAGTGCTTGGTCAGGCCCTCGGCATCGCTGGCGATCTGCATCACCAGCTCGCGGGTCGGGGCGATGATCAGCGCCCGCGGTTCACCCATGAAGCGTTCATCCGGCGGCGGGGTTTCCAGCAGCTGGGTGATGGTGGAAATCAGGAACGCTGCGGTCTTGCCGGTCCCGGTCTGGGCACGGCCGATGGCATCGTGACCGAGCAGGGTGTTGCCCAGTACTTCAGCCTGGATCGCGGTGCAATAACTGAAGCCCTGATCCTGAATGGCGTGCATCAGGCTGTCGGGCAGCGGGAAGTCATGAAAGCGCGTCTTGCCCTCAGCTGGCTCGACCGCGAAGTCCGCAATGCTCCAGGGCTTGGCGGGTGGCGGAGGGGTACGCGGCTTGCTCTGGCGGTTGCGTTTGGGCCGGGCTTCGCGCTGCTCCTGTTGAGCCGCGGCGGGCGGCATCAGCGTCTCGGGAGCCGGGCGTACCGGTGCGGCCGCCGGCTCGATATGCGTCTCGTGATGCGGAGCCGGTGTCTTGCCCGGCTTGAACAGTTTTTTCAGTGCCTTCAGCACAATCGTCTCTCGATGTGATATGGGATCATCGAGCAGTGTAAAGGAAGCTCTGGGAAACTACTATGCGCAGCGGCGGCGTTGCCCGGTCAGAATGCCAGGCGGCCGGCCAGCCAGGTGCGAATATCACCGATCTCCTGCGGACAGACTTCATGGGCCATGGGATAGGCATGCCATTGCGTGGTGTGACCGGCCTGCTGCAGCAAGTCGTGGGCTTTGCGGCCCATCTCCGGTTGCAGGATGTCGTCATACAGACCATGGGCAAAAAAGGCATTGAGCGTCGGCCCCTGGTGGTCGCTCAGCAGCTGTTCCAGAGTCGGACCATAGGTCGACAGCGCCATGATGCCGCCCAGTGGCAACCTGCTCTCCAGCGCGGTATGCATGATCACCGCGCCGCCCTGGGAAAAGCCGGCCAGGATGATGCGCTCGGCGGCGATGCCGGCGGTGAGCTGTTCATCGATCAGCCCGCGGACCATGGCTACGGATTCGTCCAACTGCGCCATGTTCATCACCCGTTGCGGCGTCACCGCAAGGATGTCGAACCAGCACGGCATGGGATAGCCGCCATTGATGGTCACCGGGCGGGTCGGCGCCTGGGGAAAGATGAAGCGCACCCGGTGATCTGCCGGCAACTCCAGCGCCTTGACCACCGGGACGAAATCGTACCGATCCGCGCCCAGGCCATGCAGCCAGATGACGCAGGCATCGGCCGGCTGGGGTGATTCGATGATCAGGGCTTGGTTGGACATGGTTTTCCTCAGGTTCTCAGGCGCGCGACATGAACTTGCCGCTTTCGGTGTTGATGCGGACCACTTCGCCGGTTTCCAGGTATTCCGGAATCTGGATCTCCAGGCCGCTGGCAAAACGGGCGGTCTTGGTACGGGCGCTGGCGGAGGAGCCCTTGATCGCCGGTGGTGTTTCCTCGATGGCCATTTCCACCACTGCCGGCAGTTCCACGCCGACCAGGTTGCCCTCCACTACCAGACCATACAGACCCGGAATGCCATCATGCAGATAAGGGATCTGTTCCTCAAGGGCATCGGCGTTCAGGGTGAACTGGGTGAAGTCCTCATTATCCATGAAGGTATAGCCGTCGACGTCCTGATAGAGGAACTGCACCGCGCGTTTCTGGAAGTCGATGGGTGCGAGAAAGTCATCGCCGGTCAGGCTCTGTTCCAGCTTCTGCTTGGTCTGCGCATGGTTGAAACGCACCTTGTACAGCGTTGTGCCGCTGCGTGAAGAGGGGCTCTTCACATCGATCTGGGACACGATATACGGCTGATTGTTGATCTGGACGATCTGGCCTTTCTTCAGTTCGGCGGCTTTTGGCATCGGTCATGCTCGGATGGCGGGGAAAAACGCTATTGTGCGTTTAACCCCGATTGCCGCGCAAGCGGCGGCGTCACTCCTTGTCCAGGTTGATCAGCCGCTCCAGACCCTCGTTGGTACGCAGGTTGACATCCACCTGCCGGGTAGCGATCTCGATGTCATTTTCGGCGAACAGGCGGTCGATTTCGCGGTTGGTTTCATCGATGGTCAGGTTGCGATCGATCAGTTGCTGTACGTGCATGCGCAGCTCGTGATCCAGGCGGTTCTCGTTGAAACCGAGGAACAGCACCATGGGTTCCGGCTCGTCCAGTACCCGCGGATTGTTTTCGGCGATCTGCAACAGCAGACGGCGCACCAGGGTGACATCCGAGCCGTAGGCCACGGCAATCTTCACCGTGACCATGGTGATGGTATCGGACAGCGACCAGTTGATCAGATGCTCGGTAACGAAGGTCTTGTTCGGGACGATGATCTCCTTGCGATCAAAGTCGATGATGGTGGTGGCGCGGATACGGATGCGGTTGACCGTGCCCGACAGGTTGCCGATGGTCACCACATCGCCAATGCGCACCGGTCGCTCGAACAGGATGATCAGCCCGGAGACGAAGTTGGCGAAGATTTCCTGCAGACCGAAACCCAGCCCCACGCCGAGTGCCGCCACCAGCCACTGCAGCTTGTTCCAGCTGACGCCCAGGGTGGCCAGGCAGGCGATGATGCCGACACTGATGATGATGTAGCTGAGCAGCGTGGTGATGGCGTAACTGCTGCCCTGGCGCAACTCCATGCGCGACAGCACCAGGATTTCCAGCAGGCCGGGCAGGTTGCGGGCCAGCATGATGGTCAGGATGACGATGATGATCGCCCCCAGCAGGTCGCCGGCACTGAGCGGCACCATCAGCGGATTGTCCGCGGTGCCGCTGTTGTACTCCCAGAGCGTGATGGACTCCAGATAGGAAGCGGCACTGAGCAGATCAGACCACACCAGATACACCAGCACGCTGAACAGCACCAGCAGGGCCAGGCGAGCCAGGCGCAACGATTGCTGGTTGATCTGTTCCAGTTTGAGTTCGGGTATTTCCACCGGCGTTTCATGCTCGGTGCCACTGGCCTGTTCCTCGGCCCGACGTTTGGCGATGGCGCGCTGGTAGGCGAGGTGGCGACCGGCGACGCCCAGATTGCGCACCACGATGCCCTGCAGCAATATCCAGGCGGCGATCAGGTACAGGGTGTCGATCATCCGATCTGCCAGACGAATGGCCGTGAAGTGATAACCCCAGATAGTCATCCCGGCCAGCACCAGCGGCAGCAGGATGAGAATCAGCGATGCACCGAAATGGAAGATCCGCGAATTGTTAAGCGGCTCGCTCCGGCGCATCAGCCGTCCTACCAGCAGGCTGAACAGCGACAGGGTGATGATCATCACCACTCGGCCCACCACATCCTTGTCCAGATGCTCGGGGTTGGTGGAGCCCAGGCTGATGATCACTACCATCGGCAACAACACCCAGGCCAGGCGCCGGGTCAGCTTGCGCAGACGCGCGACCTTGATGGCGGACCAGCGAAAATGCCGGATGGTGATGCCCTGGGGATCGAACAGGCGATACATCAGGTGCAACGCGAACCAGCTCACCGAAAGCTGCAGCAATACCCGCCCCAGCGTGGGCATGGCGGGCGTGTCACCGAACACCAGTCCGAAGCCGGCACCACCCAGCAGAATGGGCAGCGGCAGCACCGAGATAGCCGTCAGCAGCAGGGCGAGGGGCGTGGTGCGCTGGCTGTCGAGACGGTAATGGCCGACTTCCCCGTGGAGCTGGTTCAGGCGGCTGAGCAGTCGTTTGCGCAACAGTAGCGGGACGCTGGCCAGGGCCAGCAGCAGGGCGAGCCAACCGGGGTGGTCCTTGAGCGTTAATAACAGGCGCTGTAGCTGCCTCAGCGGTTGCAGATCCTGCAACTGGGAAAGCGTCTGTTGCGGCAGATTGAGCAGCCAGTCGCGATTGATCGGCGGATTGCTGGCCACCCAGAACAACTGATCGTCGATGGTTTGCCGCAGCTTGGTACTGAGCTGCTGCAGCTGGTTTTCACTGATCTGCAGGGCGATGGCTTCCCCCAGCAGGGTATTGATATGGGCGCTGAGCTGTTCGACCAGGGTTCCCCGGCTGCGGATCAGCTGCAGCAGGTCCTCACGCAGTTCGTCCCGCTGAGCCTCGGGCAACTGATTCAGCAGCCGGGTGAGATAGGCGTCCTGGTTGCGCAACTGTTCGCGCAGTTGATTGATCTCGAACTGGCGCAGGCGCATGTCCGCGACCGAGTCGGCCAGGGTCCGGTCGATCTGCACCGCCGGCAGCGCCTGCCTTTCCTGATGCAGAATCCGTGACAGCAGCACGCTGCCTTCCAGCACGCTGATCTGCTGATCCAGCGCGCTTTCCTGCTGGGTGAGCTGATCGATCTGCTGGGTGGTCTGGATATTGCGCCGCGACAGGGTGCTGATGCGGTTCGATGACTCGAGCAGTTCCTCGCTGATCCGCTGATTGAGCAGGCTTTGCTTGTGCAGCAGCTGGTGGTTGCTGATCTGTTGTGATTCGGTTGCCGTATCGCTGATCACCTGCTCGGACAGACTGCGGCGCTTTTCATCGATCACATCCTGCAGGACATTGATTTCCGTATCGATATTGCCGAGTTCGGTGAGCAGCAGACGGCGCTTTGCATTGGCCAGTTCCAGCAAGGTGTTGTTCGCCGACAATTGCTGGCGCAGCAGGGTGCTGGACTGCTCCAGGCTGACCAGTTCGGCTTCCACTGCATCGATCCGGGCCTGGTTGATCTCATTCTGCGGCTGACGCTGCAGCTGGCGCAGCTGCTCGTTGAGCTCATTGGTTCGCGCCTGGTTGGCGGATATCCGGCTCTGGGTCTTCTCCGGACGGGTCTCGGCGGCGATCAGTTCGCTGTTGACCGCGGTCAGCTCGTTCTGCCAGTCATACATCCGGGCAACCTGGTCGCCCAGGGTGGCGTCCAGCGTCTGCAGCGTACCGGCGGTAAACCGCTGGCGCAGGCGTTCCTCATTGACCGGACCCAGGGCTTCGGTCTGCTGGCGCAACCGCCGCAGCTCCTCCGGCGCGTTGTCCAGGGTCGCCTGCAACTCGGTCTGCTGTTCCCGCAGCGATTCGGTCCGTTGCAGTGAAGTCAGGGTCTGCTGCCAGGCTTCCTGCAGTTGCTGCTGCTCGGCGGCAGATTTGCCGCTGTCGGGCAGGGCAGCGATATCCGCCTGCAGGCGCTCGATGGGGTTGGTGTCGTCTTCGCTGTCCTGGGCGTGAGCCATGGGCAATGCCCATGACAGGCACGCAAGCAGAATTAAGGGCAACAGGTGAAGACGTGGCATGGATAGCGATCCGCAGTGGGCTGATGGCTAGGGTAGACCGCGGGGCGGGGTAAGGAAAGGGGAGCAGAGTGGGGGGCAGCTGTGGAAGTGAAATTGGTTAAGTTATCGCGTTATGGGTTTTGGATGGATGATTGGCCGCGGCTCCCCCTCTCCCCGCGCGGGGGAGGGCTGGGGAGAGGGGGAGCGGGCGCGCGGAGGAGCGGCTAAACCTCAGAACCACCCATCCCGCATCTCCATACACGTCTGATCCCGCGCATCCAGCAGGTTCAGATCATGGTGGCAGGCAGGCACTTCCCAGGTCAGGAAGTAACGCGCCGCCTGCAGTTTGCCACGATAGAAGCCCTCGTCCGCGGTATTGCCGCGAGCCAGGCCTTCCTCCGCGCGAATCGCCTGCTCCAGCCAGCGCCAGCCGATCACCGCATGGCCGAAGACCTTCATGTACAGCGCCGAGTTGGCCAGGGTTTCGTTGACCTTGCCGCTGCCCAGGTCGGTGAGCAGTGCCTGGGTGGTGGTTTGCAGGTGCTGCAGCAACTGCTCAAGCGGCTTGCGCAGTTCCTCCAGCGAGGCGTGTTCGCCGGCGCGCTGGATGCTGTCTTCAATCAGCCCAACGAGCTGGCGCAGACCGGCGCCCTTGTTCTGGGTCAGTTTGCGGGCCAGCAGGTCCAGCGACTGAATGCCGTGGGTGCCTTCATGGATCGGGTTCAGGCGGTTGTCGCGGTAGTACTGCTCCACCGGGTATTCACGGGTATAACCGTGGCCACCGAGAATCTGGATCGCCAGTTCGTTGGCCTTGAGGCAGAACTCCGAGGGCCAGGATTTGACGATCGGGGTCAGCAGGTCCAGCAGCTCATTGGCCAGTTGGCGCTGCTCGTCGGAGGTGCCGGTCTTGCCGTCATCCACCAGGCGGGCGCAGAACAGGCCCAGGTCGAAGGAGCCTTCCACATAGGCTTTCTGCGTCAGCAGCATGCGGCGAATATCGGCGTGCTCGATCAGCGCCACCTGCGGGCTGGTCGGGTCCTTGCCATCGGGATGGCGACCCTGCGGGCGCTCGCGGGCGTAGTCCAGCGAGTACAGGTAACCGGCGTAGCCGAGCATGATGGCGCCCATGCCGACGCCGATGCGCGCCTCGTTCATCATCTGGAACATGTAGGCCAGGCCCTTGTGCGGCTCGCCGACCAGGTAGCCTACGCAATTGCCATTGTCACCGAAGTTCAGCGCGGTGGAGGTGGTGCCGCGCCAGCCCATCTTGTGGAACAGGCCGGCCAGGACCACGTCGTTGCGCTCGCCCAGGCTGCCGTCATCGTTGACCAGGAACTTGGGCACGATGAACAGGGAGATACCCTTCACTCCGGGCGGGGCGTCGGGCAGTTTGGCCAGTACCATGTGCACGATATTTTCCGACAGCGGATGGTCGCCACCGGAAATGAAGATCTTGTTGCCCTTGATGCGGTAGGTGCCATCACCGGCCGGCTCGGCGCGGGTGCGCAGGTCGGACAGCGAGGAGCCGGCATGGGGCTCGGTCAGCGCCATGGTGCCGAAGAAGCGGCCATCGATCATCGGCTGGAAGAAGCGGCGCTTCTGGTCCTCGGTACCGAATTTGCCGATCAGGTTGCTGGCGCCCATGGTCAGCATCGGGTAGGACGAGGTGGCGATGTTGGCCGACTGGAAGTGCGCGAAGCAGGCGCGCGACAGCAGGTTCGGCAACTGCATGCCGCCTTCCTCGAAGCTGCGCCCGGCATTCTGGAAGCCGGCTTCGATAAAGGCATCCACCGCCGGCTTGACCTCGGGGATCAGCACCGCCGCACCATCCACATATTCCGGCTCGTTTTCATCGCTCTTGCGGTTGTGCGGGGCAAAGAACTTTTCCGCGATCTGGCGGGCGGTAGCCAGGGCGGCATCGAAGGTTTCGCGGTTGTGATCGGCGAAGCGTTCGCGCTGGGTCAGTTCTTCGGCATCCAGCACTTCGTAGAGTTCGAACGCGAGGTTGCGTGGGTCGAGCAGGGTATCGGTCATGGCAATTGCCCTTGTTGTGTTACCTCGAATGCGCCGCGCCGGGGTGATGCCGGGCGTCATGCGGCCGAGGTTGCGGATAATGATGTGCCGCAGTGTATGCGGCACATCCTCGGCGGGGGAACAGCCATTGATGGGATTGATAAAGCGGGATCAGGAATTATCAGAACAGTCGCAGGGTCGGCTCCTCCAGCGCGGCGCGCTGTTCGCGCAGGGTGAGGATCTGCTCGGCCCAATAGCGTTCATTGGCAAACCAGGGAAAGTGCATGGGAAACGCCGGGTCGTCCCAGCGCCGGGCCAGCCAGGCGCTGTAATGAATCAGCCGGAGGCTGCGCAGGGATTCGATCAGTGGCAGCTGGCGCGGATCGAAATCATGGAATTCATTGTAGCCATCGACCAGTTCGGCCAGCTGCGCCTGACGCTGATCGCGCTCGCCGGACAGCATCATCCACATATCCTGGATCGCCGGGCCCTGGCGACAGTCGTCCATATCCACCATGTACAGCAACTCATCGCGCCACAGCAGGTTACCGACATGCAGATCGCCGTGCAGGCGGATGGTCTGGTATGGGTGTTCACGAACGATCTCATCGATGCGCGCGAGCAGGTCATCGGCGACCGAGAAATACGCCGGGCGCAGGTTGACGGGCACGCTGTCATGCTCGCGCAGCCAGGCGATGCTGTCGTGGCCGAAGCTCTGCACCGTCAGTTCGGGGCGGTGGGCGAAGGGTTGCATGGCGCCAACCGCATGCAGGCGGCCCAGCAGGCGACCGAGCATCAGCAGGTGATCGGGGTTGTCCAGCTCCGGTGCGCGCCCACCGAAGCGCTTGAACAGGCTGA
>DXBL01000201.1 GCA_019116555.1 Candidatus Pseudomonas excrementavium | reverse complement strand
CACGCCGCCGCCGGCATAGATGATCGGGCGACGAGCCTCGACCATCAGCTCCAGCGCCTTGCGGATCTGTCCGGAATGACCACGGACCGCCGGGTTGTAGGAGCGCAGCTTGACCTTCTTCGGATAGCTGTACTCGAACTTCTCCGCCGGATTGGTCATGTCCTTGGGAATATCAATGACCACCGGACCGGGACGACCGGTCTGGGCCAGGTAGAAGGCCTTCTTGACGATTTCCGGAATTTCGCGCGGGTCCTTGACGATGAAGCTGTGCTTCACGATCGGCCGGGAAATACCGACCATGTCGGTTTCCTGGAACGCGTCGGTGCCGACCATGTGGCTGGCAACCTGACCGGAAATAACCACCATGGGAATGGAGTCCATGTAGGCAGTGGCGATACCGGTAATGGTATTGGTTGCGCCGGGCCCGGACGTTACCAGTACCACGCCGGGTTTGCCGGTGGCACGCGCGTAACCGTCAGCCATGTGCGCGGCGGCCTGCTCATGGCGCACCAGCACATGCGTTACATCATCCTGGCGGAAAATCGCATCATAGACATGCAGCAGAGCACCACCGGGGTACCCATAGATAAATTTCACACCCTCGTCACGCAAGGAGCGGACGACCATCTCAGCGCCGGATAAAAGTTCCACTTTTGAATCACCTCTAGCATGCCGTTCACCCCAGGCGAGCGGCAGGATACCTGTTTTACTGCTCGGCAGTGCATTGGCAACGGTGGTTGTCATGCAACAGCTTGACTGCGTGCAATGGAGACTCATCCCTGCAGGTAGCCGGACGGTCTCACCCAGCGCGAGGTAGCGCGTGCGGGGCCAGGCCAGGAACACGCGGGATTCCGCCTCCTGGATTGAGCAACAAAGCGCCCCGCCCCGGATGCCGAGTAGGCCCCGATAGCAGTGCGCTTATGAGAACCTCGAATTGTTTACACTCAGCGGCGACAAGTCAAGCCAAGTCGTACAAAAGTCTGACTCGTCCGCAACTTCACGGATGAGCTGTGCCGCCTGCCCGGTGATTGGCTATAGTAGCCGGGCCGCTGACCGGTTGGATGCACATAACAAGGATGACCATGACATGCAGAGATTATTGATGGCCCTGACGCTGGGCTTGCTCGCCAGCAACACCATGGCCCAGCAGATGTATCAATGGCAGGATGAACGCGGGGTGATGCAGTACGGCCAGTTGCCGCCGGCCGGCAGTACCTATCAGCAGATCCGGGTACAACCTTCGCCACCGCCGGGCGGCCAATTGCGTGCGCCCCCGCCACTGTCCCTGAAAGCTGACACCCGCGCCGCCGATGCGGCCGCCGAGCAACGCCGGCAAGAACGTGCCCGCGCCGAACAGCTTGCCGCCACCTGCGAGAAGCTACGCACCAATCTCGACACCCTGCGCGACAACCCACGCCTGCGCCGGACCAACGACGCCGGCGAGGTGGAGCGGATCGGTGAAGACGAGCGGCAGCGCCTGATCAGTCAGACGCAGGACAACCTGCAAGCGACCTGCGGCAATCAGCCCTGAGCCGCCAACGCGACGGCCAGTTGATCGATGCGCCTCAGGATCGCCAGCAGTTCGTGACCGCGGCGACCGAGGGGCGCGAAGGCTTCCTCGCCCATCGGCAGGATATTGCATCCCGCCGGCATCGGTCCGTCGTTCTCGATGATGCTCGCCATGCGGGGAATGAAGACCCACTGCAGCCACATCTCGAAATCCAGGGTATCCACACAGAAAGGTTGCTGGCTCGCCAGCGCAGCCGCCGACGGTGTCTGCGCCGACCACAGGCTCAGCGCGCGCAACTCCCGCTCAAGTTCCAGCAGGGTATCTGCCAAGGCGTGCCACTGCCGCATCACAACGCCACCTTGGCCCGCTCACGCGCCTGGGCCGCACCCGCGCTGTCACCCTGCCGTTGCCGCGCATCGGCGACCAAACCCCACAGACTAGCCTGCAGCGCCGGTCGCCCCGAGGCGTAGGACAGTCCCCGCTGCGCCAACTGCTCGGCCTGCGCCGCATCGCCTTGCTCCAGGCGCACCTGGGCCAGCCGCAGAAGCACCTGGGGTTCGCGCGGCGCAATGCGCAGTGCCCGCTCCAGACTGGCCGAGGCGCTGCTCAGATCGCCACCGCTTTCCTGCTGACGGGCCGACGTCAGCAGCGCCAGCACCGGGCCAGCCAACTGCTCATCATCCCGCAGCTCCCCGTTCGATGCCGGCGCCTGGCCGGAGGATTGGCTGCTGACCGGCGCACTGTCCAGCGGATAGGACTCGACCGCGCTGGAGCCTCCCTCGCCGTCGGGCACCAACACCACCACACCGCCATCCACCTGCTGCGACTGCGTTGGCTGCTGCGTGGGTGCCGGCATGCCGGCGCCACTCTGCATATCCTCGTTGGATACCGGTCGCCCCGAGTCCACCACCGGGATCGAGCCTCCCGAACCGGCACAGCCTGCCAATACCATGATGCAACCAGCCAGCAGTCCAATTCGCTTACTATCCATCGCCTTGTTCCTCATGTTCATTGCAGCCATCCGCGGATGACATCCATCACTCGGCCAGCCCCTTCCTTCACTGGCGCAGTGTCAATCAGCGGCCGGCAACCCGGTCCCGGCAGCGGCTCGTAGCCGGCCCGGAAAGGCATCTGCACCGTATCCGGGCAGCTCGCGTCACTGCCTTCGCCCGTCAACCGGTCGACCCAGGCATAGACGATACCACCTGGCGGCACATCGGACAGGCTGGTCGGGTGCGCCTCGGCCATGAACGCGCTCCATACCTGCAATGCGCCAGTGGCGCCGGTCAGGCGCGTCTGGCCGTTATCATCCCGTCCCAGCCAGGCCACCGCCAGCAGATCATCCGAGAAACCGGCGAACCAACTGTCTCGCAAATCATTGGTGGTGCCCGTCTTGCCCGCCAGCCGGATATCGGCCGGAACCTGATTATAGGCCGAGCGTCCGGTTCCTTCCGCCATGACCCGCGACATGCCTTCCTGCATGAGGAAAATGGTTGCCGAATCGAAGCGCTGCTGCACCTTGAACGGATAGCGACTGAGTTGTTCACCTTCCGCCGTCAACACGTTGCGGATAGCCCGCAGCGGCGTATTGAAACCGCCACTGGCCAGGGTCTGGTACATGTCGGTGACCTGCAGCGGCGTCATCGCCCCGGAGCCCAGCAGCATGGCCGGATACGCCGGCCAGCCGTGCTGCACCCCCATGCGTTCGACGGTTTGCAATACCTTGTCGACGCCAACCTCGACCCCCAGGCGCACCGTGGCCTGGTTGTAGGAGCGCGAGAGCGCCTCGTGCAGGGGAACCAGCCCGTGACTTTCGCGACTGTAGTTCTGCGGCGACCAGGTCTTACCCTTCTCGGCGGGCAAGGTGATCGGCGAATCATCGATCGGCGTGATCAGCGAATAGGTCTGCGGTTGCTCCAGCGCAGTCAGGAACACTGCCGGCTTGATCAGCGAGCCAATCGGCCGCGCCGCATCCAGGGCCCGGTTGAATCCCGAGAACCGCGGATTGCGGCCACCGACCAGCGCCAGCACCTCCCCGGTCTGGGCGCCGGTCACCACCATGGCAGCTTCCATTTCCTTGTCGGCGCGCTCGCCCAATCGTTTGAAGGCGGTTTCCACTGCCTTTTCCGCCTTGAGCTGCAACAGCGGATCGAAGCTGGTGAAAATGCGCAGCCCTTCGCTGGTCAGGTCTTCATCCTGATAGTCCTCACGCAACTGGCGCTTGATCAGATCCATGAAAGCGGGATAACTGGTGTCTGCCATAGTCCCGCGCACGGTGACATCCAGTGGTCGCTCGATCGCCAGGCGCGCCTGTTCGTCGCTGATCACGCCCTGCTCTTCCAGCATCTGGATGACCAGATCGCGGCGTTTCTTCGACCGCTCCGGCTGACGCCGCGGGTTGAACAGCGATGGTCCCTTGACCATGCCGACCAGCAGGGCCACCTGGTGCAGTTCCAGCTCGTGCAGCGGCTGGGCGAAGTAGTACTGACTCGCCAGACCGAAGCCGTGTACCGCACGCTGGCCATCCTGACCGAGGAACACCTCATTCAGATAGGCTTCGAGAATCGCTTCCTTGGAGTAATGCAGCTCGAGCAGCACCGCCATGATCGCCTCGGTGCCCTTGCGGATCAGACTGCGCTCACTGTTCAGATAGAAGTTCTTCACCAGCTGCTGGGTCAGGGTGCTACCGCCCTGCACCACGCCGCCGGCGGTGAAGTTGACGTAGGCAGCCCGGGCGATGCCCTTGGGCGAAACACCGAAATGCTGGAAGAACTCCCGGTCCTCGACCGCCACCAGCGCCTCCACCAGATAGGGTGGGGCCTGGTCCAGGCGAATGAGAATGCGGTCTTCGTTGTGCGCCGGATAGATGCCACCGATCATCAGCGGTTCGATCCGGGCCATCACCACATCGCCGCTACCCGACAACCCCGCAACCTGCTGACCGCTGAAGCGCACGTTGATACGCTGGGCCGGCTCCGACCCTTCGAAGGACTGGAAGCCCCGGGTATAGACATCCACCCGGCTGCCGGCCACGGACATCTGCCCCGGCTGCTTGACGGCCGACACCGAACGATAGCCCAGCGCCGACAGTTCGGTCACGAAGTCATCGCGACTGAGCTTCTGCCCCGCATACAGTTCCAGCGGCCGGGCAAAGACCTTGGCCGGCACCGCCCAGCGCTTGCCGGAAAACTTCTCCTGCACCACCGCATCCAGATAGACGGCCAGCCCGGCAAACGCCACCAGTCCGACGATCGCCAGCTTCCATAG
>DXBL01000200.1 GCA_019116555.1 Candidatus Pseudomonas excrementavium | reverse complement strand
GATCACCAGGTGGTTGCGGTTCTTGCCGGCGTCGGGGTTGGTGAAGCGCTCGAGGAAGATGTTGTCCCACCAGTACAGGTTCTGTGGATCGAATTCCTTGCTGTTGGCCGCCTCGCAGATGCGGAACACATACCAGGCATCCTCTCCGGTCAGTTCCTTGAACGAGGCGCAGTCGATGGCGACCTTGTCCAGCGACGTCCCGGCGGGCAGCTTCTCGCCCTGGCCGGGGGTATAGCTGGCCTTGAGCGTATCGCGGTGCTTGAGATAGGCCGCCATCAGCCGCTCGGAAGGCTCGTTGTTCTGCACCCGGGAAATGCTTTTGACCGAGCCGTCCTTGCACTTGACCTCGATGGTGTACTCGCCGGGCGTCATGAAGCCCGTAGAGAGGTTCACCATGTACCAGTGCGCATTGGTGGTGCGGTCGAAGATATGGCCGTTGAGGTTGGTGATGGTGAAGGGCTGGTTGGCCACTTCCACCACATAGCCGTCGGGGCCGCGGGCGGTGATGCTGTCGATCAGCTCATGAACCGGCGCGCCATTGGTGGGATGAAAGGCGATCAGGAACTTGTGCTGTTCCTTGGGCAGCCCGGTGTTCTCGAAATCCATATACACGTTGCACGCCATCAGATCGTAGATCTCAACGTTGCCCTGACTCATGGTGGTCATCCTCTCTGGTATTGTTTTTGTTCTTGAATGAATGTTCATTCAATCTTGAGAGGATAACCTTGCCCGAAGCATTTGCCAAGGGTCATGTTGAGATAGCGTAGGCATGGGGAAGGGTTGGGTAAAACGGCGGCAGGCTCGGTGTTCAGATCAACTCACTGACTGCCTTGGTGGGAGCGGCCTTGGCCGCGAAGAGCGTGCCAGAAAAGCTTCGCGGCCAAGGCCGCTCCCACAAAATGAACTGCAAAATCACCACAAAATGGACTGCAGATCTGCTGTACTCACCGCCGCCTGGTCAGCTGGCCAGCTCTTCCTCCGGCGGCAACATCCGGCTGCGTTTTTCGGCGCGGCGGGCGATGAACCAGATCAGCAGGGTGAGCAGCGACACCGCGAACAGAATCACACTGGCAATGGCGTTGATCTCCGGTTTGACGCCCAGGCGCACGGCGGAGAAGATTTCCATCGGCAGGGTGGTCGAGCCGGGCCCGGAGACGAAACTGGCCAGTACCAGGTCATCCAGCGACAGGGTGAAGGCCAGCAGCCAGCCGGCGAGGATCGACGGCGCGATCACCGGTACAGTGATCTGCAGGAAGGTCTTCCACGGCGGGGCGCCCAGATCCAACGCGGCTTCTTCGATGGACTGGTCCAGCTCACCGAGGCGGCTGCTCACCACAATGGCCACATAGGCCACCGAGAAGGTCGTATGGGCGATCCAGATGGTCAGCATGCCGCGGTCGAACAGCACGCCGAACAGCGACTCCAGGATCTGCGCCAGCGCTACGAACAGCAGCAACAGGGACAGCCCGGTGATCACCTCCGGCATCACCAGCGGCGCGGTGACCATCCCGGAGAACAGCGTCCGCCCGCGAAAGCGCCGGAAGCGGCTCATGGCGAAAGCCGCCAGCGTACCCAGCGCCACCGCCGCGGTGGCGGTGTAGAAGGCGATCTGCAGGCTGCGTTTGACCGCGCCCATCAACTGGGAGTTATCCAGCAGACCGACATACCAGTGCACCGACCAGCCGCCCCACACCGTGACCAGCCGCGAGGCGTTGAACGAGTAGATGACCAGAATGACCATCGGCAGATAGATGAACACCAGCCCCAGCCAGAGCACGACGCTGGAAAAGTCGGGGCGCCTCATGTGTTCTTCTCCAATTCCCGGGCCTGGTTGTAATGGAACAGGGTGATCGGGATCAGCAGGATTGCCAGCATCACGATCGCCAGCGCCGAGGCCACCGGCCAGTCGCGGTTGTTGAAGAATTCCTGCCACAACACCTTGCCGATCATCAGGGTCTCCGGCCCGCCGAGCAGTTCGGGAATGACGAACTCACCGACCACCGGGATGAACACCAGCATGGAGCCGGCAATGATGCCCGAGCGGGACAGGGGCACCGTCACCGTCCAGAACGCCTTGATGCGGCCGGCGCCCAGGTCGGTGGCGGCCTCGATCAGGGTGTCATCGTGTTTCACCAGGTTGGCATACAGCGGCAGCACCATGAACGGCAGGTAGGCGTAGACCACGCCGATATAGACCGCCGTGTTGGTATTGAGGATCTGCAGCGGTGCGTCGATCAGGCCGAGCCCCTGCAATACCGAATTGAGCAGGCCGTTGCTGCTGAGAATGCCCATCCAGGCATAGACGCGGATCAGGATGGCGGTCCAGGTCGGCATCATGATCAGCAACAGGTAGATCAACTGGCGTTCCCGGGGCGCACGGGCAATGGCGTAGGCCATGGGATAGCCGAGTGCCAGGCAGATCAATGTCGCGACCAGGGCGATCTTCAGCGAGCCGAGATAGGCGGCAAAATACAGGCTGTCCTGGGTCAGGAAGATGTAGTTGCCCATGTTCAGGACAACCGTCAGTGCCTGGTTGGCGTACTGGAAGATCGCCTCGTAGGGCGGAATGGCAATCGCCGCCTGGGAGAAGCTGATCTTCAGAACCATGACAAAGGGCAGCAGGAAGAACAGGAACATCCACAGGTAGGGGATGCTGATGACCAGCGCCTTGCCGCTGGGCAGCCGCAGATGCCTCCTCATGACGGCAGCACCACGCCGCCGTCGTCATCCCAGCTGACATAGACCTTGTCTTCCCAGGTCGGGCGCGGCAGCCGGCGTTCGGAGTTGGCGAAGAACGCCTGCACCATCTTGCCGCTGTCGAGCTTGATGTAATACACCGAATGGCCGCCGAGGTAGGCGATGTCATGTACCTCGCCATGGGCCCAGTTGTATTCCTGCTCGGGCTGCTCGGTGGTGACGAACACCTTTTCCGGGCGCAGGGCATAGATGGCGCTCTTGTCCTGGGCGCGAGTGGTGACGCCGTGGCCGACGTAGATGTTCCGGTCCAGTTGCGGACAGTGGATCATCGCGTGGTCTTCCATGTCGGCGATGATCTCGCCCTCGAAGATGTTCACGCTGCCGACGAATTCGGCCACATGGCGGCTCACTGGGCTCTCGTAGATATCCACCGGGGTGCCGACCTGGACGATCCAGCCCTGGTCCATGATGGCGATGCGCTGGGCCATGGTCATGGCTTCTTCCTGGTCGTGGGTGACCATGATGCAGGTCACGCCGACGCGCTCGATGATCTCCACCAACTCCAGTTGCATCTGCGAGCGCAGCTTCTTGTCCAGCGCGCCCATGGGCTCATCAAGCAGCAGCAGTTTCGGCCGCTTGGCCAGCGACCGGGCCAGGGCCACACGCTGGCGCTGGCCACCGGACAGCTGGTGGGGTTTGCGCTTGGCGTATTTGCCCATGTGCACCAGCTTGAGCATTTCCGCAACGCGCTCGTTGATTTCGGTCTTGCTCAGTTTGTCCTGCTTGAGGCCGAAAGCGATGTTCTGCTCCACGGTCATGTGCGGGAACAGCGCATAGGACTGGAACATCATGTTGATCGGCCGCTTGTGCGGCGGCAGGTCGGTGATGTTCTGGCCATCGAGCAGCACCCGGCCTTCGCTGGGCTTTTCGAAGCCAGCGAGAATCCGCAGCAGCGTCGACTTGCCCGAGCCGGAGCCGCCCAGCAGGGCGAAGATCTCGCCCCGGTTGATGGTAAGGGTCACATCATCCACGGCCAAGGCATCATCGAACTGCTTGCTGATGCGCTCGATCTTGACGAACTCGACTGGTTCGGCCTTGGCCATGGCCTGTTTCATGGCCCCTGCGGCGCCCACCATATAACTCTCCTGTCAGATGGGGCCGCAACAGCGGCCCCGGGATGGTTCAACGCCCTGACTTGATCCGGTTCCAGGCGCGGGTAATGATCCGCTGCGACGCCAGCGGGCGCGGTTTGGCCACAAACAGTTTGGCCATGACCTCCTCGGTGGGATAGATCGCGGGATCGTTCAGCACCTCCGGGTCGACAAACTCGTTGGCCGCCAGGTTGGGGTTGGCGTAGGCCACATAATCGGTGATCGGCGCGACCACGTCCGGGCGCAGGATGTAGTTGATGAAGGTGTGCGCGTTATCGGGGTTCGGCGCGCCCTTGGGGATGGCCATCATGTCGAACCACAACTGGGTACCTTCCTTGGGGATGCTGTAGCCGATATTCACCCCGTTATCCGCTTCCTCGGCCCGGGCTGCGGCCTGGAATACGTCCCCGGAAAAACCGACAGCGACGCAGATCTCACCGTTGGCCAGGTCCGAGATATAGCGTGAGGAGTGGAAGTAGGTGACATGCCCACGCACGCTCATCAGCAGCTCTTCGGCCTTTTTCAGGTCAGCAGCGTCATTGCTGTTGGGGTCCAGACCCAGGTATTGCAGGGTCGAGGTCAGCATGTCATCGCCGGAGTCGAGCATGGAAATACCACAGCTCGCCAGTTTGGCAGCAACCTCTGGATTGAAGACCAGATCCCAGGTGTCCAGCGGTGCGTCGTCACCGAGGATGGCCCGGACCTTGTCGATGTTGTAGCCGATACCGTTGGTGCCCCACATGTAGGGAATCGAGTACTGGCTGCCCGGATCGATGCTTTCCATCTGGTCCATCAGTGCCGGGTTGAGGTTCTTCATGTTCGGCAGTTTGCCGTGATCCAGCTCCTGATACACACCCGCTTCGATCTGCTTGGTCAGGAAGTGGTTGGACGGCACGACGATGTCGAAGCCGGAACGGCCGGTCAGCAGCTTGGCATCCAGTACTTCGTTGGAGTCATACACGTCGTAGGTCACCTTGACGTCGAACTCCTTCTCGAAATTGGCGATGGTGTCCTCGGCGATGTAGTCGGACCAGTTGTAGATCTTCAACTGTCCGGCGGCCTGCGCGGCGCTGGCGAACAATCCGGTGACGGCCATGGCCAGCAATGTCTTGTGCATTGTAAGTTTCATGTCTTCTCCTGGTGCAGACGCTGCCCGCTGCGAGGCTGTGGTGCTTCTGTGTGGCTGGTAAGCCCAGCCGTTATCGGTGATCTGGCACTGCCCGGCGCGGCTCCGGGCTGGCATTCGATGCTCCCTTTCGACCGGCGCTGGCGCCGGCGTGGCTAGTGTATGCAAGCGCGACTCAGGGCGATAGACCCCCCAGGCCATCGCCCCCGTTTTTACCCGCTATACCGTCTAGCGCAGCTGTTGCGCGGTCATGTTCAGGCTGCGCCAGGCCTTATCGAACAGCTCGTCGATCTCCTCCGGCTGAATCACCAGCGGGGGCGACATGATCATGCTGTCGCCCACTGCCCGCATGACCAGACCATTGCTGATACACAGGTCCCGACACAGGCTGCCGGCGGCGCCCTTGCCGGGGAAGCGTTCCCGGCTGGCCTTGTCGCTGACCAGCTCGAAGGCGCCGAGCATGCCCGCCCCGCGTACCTCGCCCACCAGTGGATGTTCGGCCAGCGCGGCGATCTTGCGCTGCAGGTAGGGCGCGGCCTCGTTACGAGCATAGTCGACGATATGTTCATCGCGCAGAATTCGCAGATTTTCCAGGCCGACCGCCGCCGCCACCGGGTGTCCGGAATAGGTGTAGCCATGGAAGAACTCGCCGCCATCGGCGATCAGGCTGGAGGCGACCCGGTCGCCGACGATCACCCCGCCCATCGGCAGGTAGCCGGAGGTCATACCTTTGGCGATGGGCATCAGGTCCGGCTGCAGGTCGTAGTACTGGCTGCCGAACCACTCGCCGGTACGGCCGAAGCCGCAGATCACCTCATCGACTACCAGCAGGATGTCGTACTTGGCGACGATACGCTTGATTTCAGGCCAGTAGCTGGCCGGCGGCACGATCACCCCGCCGGCGCCCTGGATGGGCTCGGCGATAAAGGCGGCCACCTTGTCGGTGCCGACCTGGAGGATCTTCTCTTCCAGCTGCCGGGCCGCCCACAGGCCGAACTCGTCTTCATGCATGTCACCGCCTTCGCCGTACCAGTACGGCTGGGCGATATGCACTATGCCGGGAATAGGCAGGTCGCCCTGTTCATGCATCACCGCCATGCCGCCGAGACTGGCGCCGGCGACGGTGGAGCCATGATAGCCATTGATACGACCGATGATGGTCTTGCGCTCCGGCTGACCCTGCAGATCCCAGTAGCGCCGTACCATGCGCACCACGGTGTCATTGGCTTCGGAGCCGGAGCCGGTGAAGAACACATGGTTCATGTGCGCCGGCGCCTGCTCGGCAATGGCGCTGGCCAGTTGCACCGCTGGCGGATGGGTGCATTGGAAGAAGCTGTTGTAGTAGGGCAGCTCAAGCATCTGTCGATAGGCGGCGTCCGCCAGCTCGGTGCGGCCGTAGCCGATGTTGACGCACCAGAGGCCGGCCATGCCATCGAGCAGCCGATTGCCCTCGCTGTCCCAGAGATAGACGCCCGAGGCCCGCTCGATGATGCGCGTGCCGCGGGCGCCCAGGTCCTTGTGATCGCTGAAGGGATGCAGATGATGGGCTGCATCCAGTGCGCGCAGTTCAGCGGTAGTCGGTTTGCCTGCTGTCGTCATTGCCGGTACTCCTGTGATCCACTGCCTGACCGGGGAGCGCGCCGCCGGTCGCTATACGCTCAGCAAGAGAAACTCCCGTTCCCACGAGCTGATGACGCGTTTGTAGTTCTCGTTCTCCACCCGCTTGACCGCGATATAACCGCGACAGAACTTCTCACCGAGGATGGCCTGCACGTCGGTGCATTGTTCCATGCGCTCCAGCGCCGACTCCAGGGAGAAGGGCAGGCGCAGGTTGCGGCGCTCGTAGGCGCGGCCCTGCACCGGTGCGGTCGGCTCGATATGGTTGACCATCCCCAGATAACCGCACAGCAGACTGGCGGCGATGGCGATATAGGGGTTGGCATCGGCCCCTGGCAGGCGGTTTTCCAGGCGCATGTTCTGCGGCGTGGAATCCGGTACGCGCAGCCCCGCGGTGCGGTTCTCCACACCCCATTCGACGTTGACCGGGGCCGAGGTGTCCGGCAGGAATCGGCGGAACGAGTTGACGTTCGGCGCGAACAGCGGCAATACCTCGGGAATGTAGCGCTGCATGCCACCAATGTAATGCAGGAACAGCTCGCTCATGTTGCCGTCGGCGGTGGAGAAGATGTTCTCGCCCGTCGTCGCGTCAACGATGCTCTGGTGCAGATGCATGGCGCTGCCGGGCTCGTTGGTGATCGGCTTGGCCATGAAGGTGGCGGTCACGTCGTGCTTCAGCGCGGCCTCGCGCATGGTGCGCTTGAACACCAGGACCTGGTCGGCCAGGTGCAGCGGGTCGCCATGGCGAAAGTTGATTTCCATCTGCGCGGTGCCTTCCTCGTGGATCAGGGTATCCAGATCCAGGCCCTGGGCCTCGCACCAGTCGTACATGTCCTCGAACAGCGGGTCGAACTCGTTGGCGGCATCGATCGAGAACGACTGACGGCCGGTTTCCTGGCGCCCGGAGCGCCCGATCGGTGGCTGCAGCGGCAGATCCGGGTCCTCGTTGCGCTTGGTCAGGTAGAACTCCATTTCCGGCGCGACCAGCGGCTTCCAGCCCTTGTCGGCATACAGCCGCAGGATTTTCTTCAGCATATTGCGCGGCGACATCTCGATCGGCTCGCCATGCTTGTCGTAGACGTCATGGATGATCTGCGCGGTGGGCTCGATGGCCCAGGGCACCAGATAGATGCCCTCGTCATCCGGCTTGCAGATCATGTCGATATCCGCCGGATCGAGCAGATCGTAGTAGACATCGTCTTCCACATAATCGCCGGTGACCGATTGCAGCAGGATGCTCTCGGGCAGGCGCATGCCCTTTTCCGACATGAACTTGGCGGTCGGCGCGATCTTGCCCCGGGCTATGCCGGTGAGGTCGCTGACCATGCATTCGACCTCGGTGATTCTGTGTTCCCTGAGAAACGCTTCAATCTTGTTCATACAGTCCTCTTGGGCCGGGCAGCTCGGGCCCGGCAGGCGTCACCAAACGCCTTGAATATACGCAGATAGAACGGGTTTTCCATTACCTTCCATTCCGGATGCCATTGCACGCCGAGGGCGAAGCTCGTCGCTGCGGTAACGGAAAACGCCTCGATAAGTCCGTCGGGCGCCGTCGCTTCAGGCTGCAGCCCGGGGGCCAGGCGGTCCACACCCTGGGTGTGCAGGGAATTGACCGGTGCCGAACTGCAGCCAGCAATGCGGTCGAGCAGGCCTCCCGGTTCGATGCGCACCTCATGGGCGGGGCCGTACTGCACATCCACCGGCTGCGCGGTATCTTCGCGGTGTTCGATAAAACCGGACACCTCATGCAGGCGCTGATGCAGACTGCCACCGAACACCACATTCATTTCCTGGAAACCGCGGCACAGCCCGAGCACCGGAATCCCGCGCTCGACCGCCAGGCGGATCAGCGGCAGGGTAGTGGCATCGCGCTGGGGATCATGCTGGGTACCCGGGGCGCTGGCCGGGCCGGCATAATGATGAGGCTCGACATTGGAGGGCGAACCAGTGAACAGCAGACCGTCGAAGGTATCGAGCAACTGATCGATCGACAGCTCATCGCCCAGGGCCGGAATCAACAGGGGCAGACCGCCGGCAGCCTCCAGCGCCGCGCGAATGTATTTCTCGCCGGCCATATGAAAGGGATGCGGGCCGAAGTGGGTGGTACAGCAGGATATGCCGATCAAGGGCTTGCGGATAGCGGACATGATGGTGCCTGTGCGGATCACGGCTCTGGAAGGTTGTTGTTCAATTTTTCATACAATAGCAACAAAAAATACTAACCACAAAATGATGATGATCTGTTGTCATACGGGAACAAAAGCCGGCCAGCAGGTCTCGGATACGGATCATAAAGGGTGCAGCCCTGCCCGATTCTGGGGCGGCCGGGGTTCTATTGACTCACTGGAGCCTTTCGGATTTACTCTCAACTCAAGAGTCATGGTTGATATATTTTACAAATAACAGGTGACCATCATGTCCTTTCAAGCCGATGTCACGGGCGTCGGTACCGAGCCCTCCGAGGTCATCGCCCTTGACGCGGGGAACATCGTTCCGGCCTCGGTGCAGGAAGCCGAAGCCTTTCTCGAGGCGTATCCCGAAGTCCATTTCATCGACCTGCTGATTGCTGACATGAACGGCATCGTGCGTGGCAAGCGGATCGATCGCTCGGCACTGGTCAAGGCCTTCGAGCGCGGCATCGCCTTGCCGGCCTCAGTATTCGCTCTGAACATCCAGGGCACCACGGTGGAGGAAACCGGCCTCGGGGTGGAAATCGGCGATGCCGATCGCATTTGCCTGCCGATACCCGACACCCTGTGCATCGAGCCCTGGCAGAAGCGCCCGACCGGGCAACTGCTGATGACCATGTACGAGCTGGACCGCAAGACACCGTTCTTCGCCGACCCGCGCTACGTGTTGCAGCGGGTGGTCGAGCGTTTCACCGAGTTGGGACTCAAGCCGGTTTCCGCCTTCGAGCTGGAGTTTTTCCTGATCGACCAGGAAAATATCACCGGCCGGCCCCAGCCGCCGCGCTCACCGATCTCCGGCAAACGGCCCAACTCGGTGCAGGTCTACTCCATGGATGACCTGGACGAATACGCGGAATTTCTTGAGGACGTCATCGAAGCTGCCCACGAGCAGGGCATCCCCGCTGACGCCATCGTCGCCGAATCGGCCCCCGGCCAGTTCGAAGTCAACCTCCATCACGTCGATTGTCCGGTCAAGGCCTGTGACTACAGCGTGCTGCTCAAGCGGGTGATCAAGAGCGTGGCCTACGATCACGAGATGGACACCACCTTCATGGCCAAGCCCTACCATGACCAGGCGGGCAATGGCATGCATGTGCATATCAGCCTGGAGCGCGACGGGCACAACATGTTCGCCCCGGATGCCGATGGCAATCTCTCCGATCACCTGCGCTGGGCCATCGGCGGTCTGCTGGAAACCCTGCCGCAATACATGGCGTTCCTGTGCCCCAACGTCAACTCCTATCGCCGCTTCAGCCCGAGTTTCTTCGTACCCTGCGCCCCGACCTGGGGTATCGACAACCGCACCGTGGCAGTGCGGGTGCCGGGTGGCGAGCCGGAGGCCATGCGCATCGAACATCGCCTCGGCGGCGCCGACGCCAACCCCTATCTGCTCATGGCCGCGCTGCTGGCGGCCATCCACCATGGCATCAGCAATCGCATCGAGCCGCCGGCGATGACCGAAGGCAATGCCTATGAGCAGCACGAGCAGTCGCTGCCGACCAACCTGCGTGACGCCCTGCGTGAACTGGAAGGCTCCGAGGTGATGAAGGAATACATCGGCGAGGA
>DXBL01000023.1 GCA_019116555.1 Candidatus Pseudomonas excrementavium | reverse complement strand
TTGAGCATCAATTCGGCTTCGCTGCGGGTCAGGCCGCAGGATTGCATGAGGTCGTCGAGGCTGGCGCCCATGCCGACCAGGCGGCTGGCCTGGTTGTAGGGCATGGTGTGCATGTCCTGCTGTTCCAGCCGCTGTTGCTTGTTCTCCACCTGGGACAATTTGCTGCGCAGGGTGATCAGCTCTTCACCCATGCGGATATGACTCTGCTGATATTCGGCGAGCCGCTGGTTGAGCTTGTCAAGCCGCGCCTCGGTCGCGCTTTGCAGCTCCAGCTGCCGCTGCCCCAGCCGCCGAACCGCCATGACCGAGGCCACCAGCGCAGCGACCAGCAGACCCAGCAGCAATCCAGCCAGCAACAGCAGCGAACGCTCATCCATGCGGATCAGATGTCCTGCAGTTCGGCCCACTCATCCTCGGTCATCATCTTTTCCAGATCGACCAGAATGAGCAGTTCGTCGTTCTTGTTACTGACGCCCTGGATGAACTTGGCCGACTCGTCGGTACCCACGTTCGGTGCGGTCTCGATCTCCGACTGACGCAGATAGACCACCTCCGCCACGCTATCGACGAGGATGCCGATCACCTGGCGATCCGCCTCGATGATTACGATCCGGGTCTGGTCGGTAACCGGCGCCGTTGTCAGGCCGAAGCGCTGCCGGGTGTCGATGACCGTCACCACGTTGCCGCGCAGGTTGATGATGCCCAGCACATAGGACGGAGCGCCGGGGACCGGGGCGATTTCGGAATGGCGCAGCACTTCCTGCACCTGCATCACGTTGATGCCGTAGGTTTCGTTATCCAGGCGGAAGGTAACCCACTGCAGGATCGGATCGTCGGCGCGCTGTGCGGTGTTGTCTTTCATCTTCTTCAACTCTCGACCTTGTAGATTCCCTGCCCGGCTCTGCACCGTGGCAGGGAGTTATGGGATTCATCCTAATCGCGCACCGGCCTGTTTGCCAGTGGTGATCAGCTCGGCAAGCGCTTCCACGTCCACCAGCGCGCACATCTGATCGATCACCGTGCCGGCCAGCCAGGGTCGCTTGCCCTGCCCGGAGCGCCATTTCACCTGAGCCGGGTCCAGGCGGATCGACTGGCTCACGCCATGCACCGCCATACCCCATTCGTGGCCCTGCACGGAAATCACGAAGCGCAGACTGTCGCGCAGCTCCGGTGTGTAGCGCTCCGGCATGATCCAGCGGGCGGTATCCAGCACTTTCAAGTTGCCAGCCTGGGTCGGCAACAGGCCGAGAAACCAGTCCGGCTGGCCGAACAGCGGAGTAATCGGACCGTCCAGCGAATGGATGCTGCCCAGGGAAATCAGCGGCACCGCCAGGGTCAGACCACCGACATCGAACAACAGGGCTTCGAAGGGGGCTTCACGCCAGGCAGGCACGGCCGCAGCGGCAGGCGGAGCGACGGGCTCGGGTTGCTCGATCGGCAGCGGCTGCGTCACCTCCGGCTCCGGTATCACGGCAACGACCGGCTCCGGCGCGACCGGCTCCGCAACCGGAACCGGCTGGGATGGCGGCGCCTGCTCGGCCAGCGCCAGTTCCATGGCGGCGTCCTGCAACAGCGCATCCAGATAGGACTGGATGGTCTGCTCGGGAACATAATGCTGTACGGGCAAGGAGTTGTTCATCTGTCGTCTGTGGTTCCGAATCGGATCTGCAAAGCCGGCACGGCCGGGTCTATCAGGTTATCGGCCGCCGGGCGCCGAGCATTAGCCAACCGCGCCAGCTCCGCGTTCAGGCTGCCTCTCTGGGTTTCGGCGTCACATGCACCAGCAGGTAGCGCAACAGCGCACGATAGGCCAGCACGCCGCGGGCATTGTTTTCCAGACGCGACGGCACGATACCCGCCAGGCTGGCGTCGCGCAGCTTGGTGTCGATCGGCACGTAGGCCTGCCAGAGCTGGTCGGCATAATCGCGGCGCAACGTCCGCAGGGTGCTCAGCGAAGCCTGGGTACGGCGATCGAACAGCGTGGGCACGATCGTATACGGCAGCGCCTGGCGCCGCGAGCGGTTGACCATGTTCAGGGTATGGACCATCCGCTCCAGCCCCTTCATGGCGAGGAACTCGGTCTGTACCGGAATCACCAGCTGCTCGCAGGCGGCCAGGGCATTGATCATGGACACGCCGAGCAGTGGCGGGCTGTCGATGATGGCAAAGTCGAAATCCCCGCGCAGTTGCTCCAGGGCGCGGGAGATCACCAGCCCGAAACCGCCCTGGGCCGCCGACTGGCGCTCCAGCGTTGCCAGGGCGGTGCTCGAGGGCAGCAGGCGAATCTGCTCGTGGGAGGTATCCAGCAACAGCGCCGCGGCCAGCCCCTCGGGCACCCGGCCCTGATGCTGGAACAGGTTGAATACGCTGCTGGTCAGACGATCCGGATCATGGCCGAAATAGCTGGTCATCGAGCCATGGGGGTCCAGGTCCACCACCAGCACGCGTTTACCCTGGTCCGCCAGCAGACCGGCCAAGGCCACCGCCGAAGTGGTCTTGCCCACTCCGCCTTTCTGATTGGCTACTGCCCAGACTCTCATGTCGCTGTACTCCCACCCGTTTGCTGCCGCATCAGTTGATTCCCTGCATGCCGCTGCTGTTACCCGCATCGACCATCGCCCGACCACCATCAGCGCCCTCGGCCCTGGCCTGACGCATGTTCTGCAGATCCGCCGCCTCATCCGTCGCCGGCTGATGCCGGGTTTCGGTATAGCGCGAGACCAGCAGTACCACCCGGCGATTGGCGCGCCGCCCCGCCGCCGTGGTGTTATCGGCCACTGGCCGGTGTTCGCCATAGCCCACCGCCGCCAGCCGGCCGGCATCGATACCACCGGCGCTGAGCAGACGCACCACACTCGCGGCCCGCGCCGCGGACAGCTCCCAGTTGGTGGGATAGACCTGGGACTTGATCGGCACGTTGTCGGTAAAGCCTTCGACATGCACCGGGTTGTCATAGGGCGCCAGAATACCGGCGATCCGCTCGATCAGCCCGAAGGCGCCATCCAGCGGCAGGGCATCACCACTGGGAAACAGCAGGCCGGAATTCAATTCGATCTCGATCCACAGTTCATTGGCATGAATCTGCAGATCCCCCACCGAAATCAGCTCGCCAAAGGCGGCCTGCATGGCCTCGGCAATACCCTCCAGAGGATCCTCACTGGCATCGCTGCCGGCCCCGGTGCCACTCGGGGAAGGCGCCTGCGGCGACTCCTCTACCGGTGCCAGGGTGCGCGGCGTGTGCTCACCAATCTGGATCGGCTCGGCGGTTTTTGGCGCCTGGCTGAATACGCCGATCAGGGATTCGGTGAGCACCTTGTACTTGCCTTCGTTGACCGAGGAAATCGAATACATCACCACAAAGAAGGCGAACAGCAGGGTAATGAAATCGGCATAGGACACCATCCAGCGCTCATTGTTGACGTGCTCCTCTTCGCGGCGGCGGCGCATGACTCAGTCCAGGAAGCCTTCGAGCTTCATTTCGATGGAACGTGGATTTTCGCCCTCAGCGATGGACAGCAGGCCTTCGAGCAGCATTTCCCGGTAGCAGGACTGCTCCAGGATGACCGCCTTGAGTTTGTTGGCGACGGGTAACAGGAACAGGTTGGCCAGCGCCACCCCGTAGATGGTGGCGACAAAGGCCACGGCGATGCCGCTGCCGAGCATCGAGGGATCGGCAAGATTGCCCATGACGTGGATCAAGCCCATCACCGCGCCGATGATGCCGATGGTCGGGGCATAACCGCCCATGCTTTCGTAGACCCGGGCCGCCCGCAGGTCGCTGTTCTCCCGGCTGACCAGTTCGACCTCGAGGATGCTGCGCAGGGTATCCGGCTCGCAGCCATCGGCCAGCAGCTGCAGGCCCTTGCGGGCGAACAGGTCGGGCTCCATCTCGGCGACGGCTTCCAGGCCGAGCAGGCCATCCTTGCGCGCGGTATTGCTCCAGTTGACGACCTTGCCGATGCCCTCGCGCAGCGGGATATCAGGCGAGGCGAATACCCAGCGGACCAGCCCCAGGGCACGCTTGAACGCCGGCAGCGGCGTCTGGATGAAGGCTGCGCCCAGGGTGCCACCAATAACGATCAGCGCCGCCGGCCCGTTGAGCAGTGCATTGATATGCCCGCCTTCCAGATGGTTGCCGCCGATAATGGCCACCAGGGCCAGAATCACGCCGATGACGCTGAGGATATCCATCAGCCCAGCTCCGCCAGGTAACGGCCGATCTCATCGAGATCGTAGATTCCATCGGCGAGATTGGCCTTGGCCACGGCCATCGGCATGCCGTAAATGACGCAGCTGGCCTCGTCCTGGGCCCAGATACTGCTGCCGGCCTGCTTCAGCATGCGCGCCCCTTCGCGGCCATCGGCACCCATGCCGGTAAGAATGATGCCCAGCACCTGGTTCTGCAGCACCTTGGCCGCGGAGCCGAAGGTCACATCGACACTGGGCTTGTAATTGAGTCGCTCATCGCCGGGCAGGATGCGGATCACTCCGCGGCTGTCGAGCATCATCTGCTTGCCGCCGGGCGCGAGCAGCGCCAGACCCGGGCGCAGGGTGTCGCCATCCTCGGCCTCCCGCACGGTGATCCGACACAATCGGTCCAGCCGTTCGGCAAAGGCCTTGGTGAAGGTCCCCGGCATGTGCTGGATCAGCAGCAGGGGCGCCGGAAAGTCAGCGGGCAACTGGGTCAGCACCTTCTGCAGCGCCACCGGACCGCCAGTGGAGGTGCCGATAGCCACCAGCTTGTAGCTGCGCTTGCGCGGTGCCGCGCTGCGCCGGGGTGGCTCGGCAGCCGGCTGAGCGGGAGCAGCCAGGGGGCGAGCCGGTGTACGGGCTGCGGGGGTTGCCACAGCCGCCGGCGAGGTGGCATATCCGGCGGTAGACGGGGGCGTGGCAGCGGGCGGCGCCGAGAAGCCCAGCGAACGCCGGTTGCTGCGCGCCAGCGCATGCACCCGATCGCACAGCAACTGGCGGACCTTGTCCGGATTGCGTGAGATATCCTCGAAATTCTTCGGCAGGTAATCGGCGGCGCCGGCATCCAGGGCGTCCAGACTGACGCGAGCGCCCTCGTAGGTCAGCGACGAGAACATCACTACCGGCGTCGGCTGACGCTGCATGATCTGGCGCACCGCAGTGATGCCGTCCATGACCGGCATCTCGTAATCCATGGTGATCACATCCGGGTGCAGCGCCAGCGTCTGCTCCACGGCCTCCTGGCCGTTGGTCGCGGTGCCCACCACCTCGATCCGCGGATCGGCTTCGAGTATCTCCTTGACCCGGCGGCGAAAGAACCCCGAGTCATCCACCACCAGCACCTTGACGGTCATATCTTCTCCCTTACCCGCGCCGCGCGTAGCGCTTGAGCAGGCCGGGAATATCCAGAATCAGCGCGATGCGCCCGTCACCGGTGATGGTCGCCCCGGCCATGCCGGCGGTGCCATGGAGCATACGCCCCAGCGGCTTGATGACCACTTCCTCCTGCCCCACCAGTTGGTCGACCACAAAGCCCACCCGCTGGGTGCCAACCGAGACGATCACCACGCTCGCGGCGGAACGATCGACCTGCTGGGCGGCGCCGGGCATCAGCCAGCGCTTGAGCCAGAACAACGGCAGCGCCTTGTCGCGCACCAGGATCACTTCCTGACCGTCCACCACATTGGTGCGAGACAGGTCGAGATTGTAGATTTCGTTGACACTGACCAATGGCAGGGCGAAAGCCTGATCAGCCAGCATGACCATCAGCGTCGGCATGATGGCCAGGGTCAACGGCACCTTGATGGCGATCTGCGTGCCCTTGCCCTTGGTCGATTCGATGGCGATGGTGCCGTTGAGCTGGGCGATGCGGGTGCGCACCACATCCATGCCGACCCCGCGACCGGACACATCGGAGACCTCGGTCTTGGTCGAGAAGCCGGCTGCCAGGATCAGATTGAAGCATTCGCTCTCGCTCAACCGCTCGGCGGCGTCGCGGTCCATCATGCCTTTCTCTACCGCCTTGGCGCGCAAGACTTCAGGGTCCATGCCGCGGCCATCATCGGTAATGGTCAGCAGGATATGATCGCCTTCCTGGCGCGCGGCGAGTTCCATCTTGCCGACCCGCGGCTTGCCGGCGGCCTCACGCTCTGCCGGCATCTCGATGCCATGGTCGACCGAGTTGCGCACCAAGTGCACCAGCGGATCGGCCAGGGCTTCGACCAGGTTCTTGTCCAGATCGGTGTCTTCACCGATCAGCTCCAGGGTAATTTCCTTTTTCAGGCTGCGTGACAGATCGCGCACCACCCGCGGGAAACGGCCGAACACCTTCTTGATCGGCTGCATGCGGGTCTTCATCACCGAGGCCTGCAGATCGGCGGTTACCACGTCCAGGTTGCCCACGGCCTTGGCCAGCTCTTCGTCCTCGCTGCCGACGCCCAGGCGCACCAGGCGGTTGCGCACCAGCACCAGCTCGCCGACCATGTTCATGATTTCATCCAGGCGTGCGGTATCGACGCGCACCGTGGTTTCCACGGCCGGGGCATCGCCGCTCGCCTCGGGCTTTTTCTCCGTCCGCGCGGGGGCCGGCGCTTTGGTGGCGGCGGGTGCAGCAGGCGTCGGCGCTGATGTGGGCGCGACTGGCGCAGCGGGTGCGACTGGCACCGGCTGACTGGCAGCAGGCGGCGCACTCTCGACACCCGGCCCCTTGCCCGGACCATGCAACTGATCCAGCAGAGCTTCGAACTCGTCGTCGGTGATCAATTCACCGGCTTCGGCGGTCACGCCATCAGACGCGGTCTCGGATGCGGTTGGCGTTTCCGGCACCACGGCAGCCTCGGCGGCGCCCGGGCCCTTGCCGGTGCCGTGCAGCTGATCGAGCAACGCCTCGAATTCGTCATCGGTGATGTCGTCGCTGTCCACCGGGGGCGCTGGCTGGTCCTCTTCCGGCTTGACGTGCAGCGCTTCAAGCAACAGTTCGAACTCGTCGTCGGTGATGTCACCGTCCGCCGCTTCCGGTTCGGTCGGGGCCGGCTCGGGCTCGCGGTGGGCCGCTGCGGCTTCGTCAGCGGGCGCGGTGGCTTCGGCCGGCTGGGCCAGGGCTGACAGGGCTGTCAGCAGCTGCGGATCGGCAGGCGTTGGCGCCTCCCCTTCACGCACCTGGGCGAACATGGCGTTGATGCTGTCCAATGCCTGCAGCACCACGTCCATCAGCTCGGCATCGACCTGACGCTCACCCTTGCGCAGGATATCGAACACGTTCTCGGCGATATGGCAGCAGGCGACCAGGGCGTCCAGCTGCAAAAAGCCGGCACCGCCCTTGACGGTATGGAAGCCCCGGAAAATGGCATTGAGCAGGTCGGTATCGCCCGGGCGGTTTTCCAGATCCACCAGCTGTTCCGACAGCAACTCGAGAATTTCCCCGGCTTCTACCAGAAAGTCCTGGAGAATTTCCTCATCCGCATCAAAGCTCATTCAACGCTCCCTTGCCCCAGCGACAATAAACCCATGGTGTCACCAGCCCCTAGAAGCCGAGGCTGGACAGCAGGTCGTCGACTTCATCCTGTCCCGACACCACATCATCCCTCTTATCGGCATGAATCTGCGGACCTTCACCCTGACGCGCGGTTTTTTTCGTATCCAGCCCCGGCAGGTTGTGTTGAATGCCCGCCATGCGGTCGACCTGACCGGCCATGCGCACCAGATTCAGCAGGCTTTCCTCGACATCATGCACCAGGGTGATGACGCGCTTGATCACCTGCCCGGTGAGGTCCTGGTAATCCTGGGCCATCAGGATGTCGTTCAGGTTCGCCGATACGTCACCGCTCTGCTGCTCGCTACGCTCAAGGAATGCCAGGATGTTGCGTGACAGCTCGCGGAACTCGGCCGCACTCATCTCGCGGCGCTGCAACCGGGCCCACTCGGCGCGCAGGGTCGCGGCCTCCTGGCCCAGCGCGGACACCACCGGGGCACTGCTCTCGACCAGGTCCATGGTGCGGTTGGCGGCCTTGTCGGTCAGCCGGACCACATAATCCAGACGGTCCGAGGCGTCGGAGATCTTCGACGCTTCATGCGCCTCGGCGTCACCGTCCAGGGTGCGGACCGTGTCGATCTGGAAATTGATGATCGAGTTGTGCAGCGCGCGGGTCAGCTTGCCGACCTCGTAATACAGGCCGCGGTCGCGGGCCTGGTTGATCTCGTGGATGACCAGCACTGCCTCGCCGTAGTCCCCCTCTTCGAGGTGGTCCACCAGCTTCCGGGCATTGTTTTTCAGGGAATGCTCGAATTCATCGGCGATTGTCTGGCCGGGATTACTACTCAGTGCCATAACGCCCCCGTGCCTATTTGGCCTCGATTCGCTCGAAAACCTTCTCGATCTTTTCCTTCAGCGCCTGGGCGGTGAAGGGTTTGACCACATAGCCGTTCACCCCGGCCTGGGCAGCTTCGATGATCTGGTCACGCTTGGCTTCGGCGGTCACCATCAGCACCGGCAGGTGCTTGAGCCGCTCGTCGGCCCGCACGGCGCGCAGCAGGTCGATACCGCTCATGCCGGGCATGTTCCAGTCGGTCACCAGGAAGTCGAAGTTGCCGCTCTGCAGCATCGGCAGCGCAGTGGTGCCGTCGTCCGCTTCGGCGGTATTGGTGAAGCCCAGATCACGCAACAGATTCTTGATAATGCGTCGCATCGTCGAGAAATCATCGACGATGAGAATTTTCATGTTCTTGTCCAAGTAGACCTCCATACAAACCAGAAGAAGCGCACTACCGTGCGCCTCGCGAAACTGTTGCCACTGATCAGGCGAAACGCCGGGAAATCCGCATCAATCGTCACGCCAGTCGGCCATGCGCGCGCGCAGGCGGGCGGCGCACTGGCTGTGCAACTGACTGACCCTGGACTCGCTGACGCCGAGCACCGCACCGATCTCCTTGAGGTTCAGCTCTTCGTCGTAATACAGCGACAGCACCAGCTGCTCACGCTCGGGCAACTTGCCTATCGCCTCGGCCAGTGCCTTGCGAAAACGTTCATCCTCCACTCCGTCGAAGGCTTCATGGTCAGAACCGACTTCGGCCGGCGCCCCGGCCTCCAGCAGGTCTTCGAAGCTGAACAGCCGACTGCCGGCCGTGTCGTTGAGAATCGCGTAGTAATCTTCGAGGCTCATCTCCAATTCGGCAGCAACCTCGTGATCTTTAGCGTCACGACCCAATTTCGCTTCAACAGCGCGGATCGCGCTGCTGACCAGACGGGTGTTGCGATGGACCGAGCGGGGGGCCCAATCACCCTTGCGCACATCATCCAGCATGGCGCCGCGAATCCGTATCCCGGCATAGGTCTCGAAACTGGCACCCTTGCCATGGTCGAACTTGCGCGCGGCTTCGAGCAGGCCGAGCATGCCGGCCTGAATCAGGTCTTCTACCTGCACGCTGGCCGGCAAGCGGGCCAGCATGTGGTAAGCGATGCGCTTGACCAGCGGCGCGAACTGCTGCACCAGGCGGTCCTGTTCGGTGGCCGCGCCCATGGTGCGCGCATACATGTTGACGCCACCTCCCCCCACACTCATGAGGGGGTTCCGGTTCCGGTCCGCTGCACCAGGCGCTCGACGAAGAATTCCAGGTGTCCACGGGGATTGGATGGCAGCGGCCAGGCATCCACCTTGCCAGCAATAGCGCGAAATGCCATTGCGGACTTGCTGCGCGGAAAGGCTTCATAGGTGGCGCGCTGCTTCTGCGCCGCCTTGCGTACCGATTCGTCGTAGGGCACGGCACCAACATACTGCAGCGCCACTTCCAGGAAGCGATCGGTTACCTGCAGCAGCTTGTTGAATACGTTATGGCCTTCCTGGGGGCTGTGTACCATGCTCGCCAGGATGCGAAAGCGGGACACGCCATGATCGCGGCTGAGCAGCTTGATCAGCGCGTAGGCGTCGGTGATCGAGGTGGGCTCATCGCACACCACCACGATCACTTCCTGGGCGGCGCGCACGAAGCTGACCACCGAATCGCCGATGCCGGCAGCGGTATCGACCAGCAGGATATCCATTTCATCGCCGATGTCGCTGAATGCCTGGATCAGCCCGGCATGTTCCCGCGGGCCGAGGTTGACCATTTCCGCCGCGCCGGACGCCGCCGGCACGATGCGAATACCGCCCGGTCCGTTGATCATTACCTCACGCAGATCGCAGTTGCCGGCGAGCACGTCGGCCAGGGTCGACTTGGGACGCAACCCCAGCTGCACATCGACGTTGGCCAGCCCCAGGTCAGCGTCCATCAACACCACGCGACGCCCAAGCTCGGCCAGCGCCAGGGCGAGGTTGACCGACACATTGGTCTTGCCCACGCCGCCCTTGCCGCCGGTAACTGCAATTACCTGAACCGGATGATTGCCCATCTGTGCTGTCGCCTTTCTCAAATCGTTAACTTGCGCGCTGGTTGTGAAGTATACCGGCAAATACATCGGCCATGGTCTGGTCCTCGGCCATGTCGTTACCGGCCAGGCCGACCGCGCGACTGACCAATTGATGACCAACGCCACGGGCCAGATCATCCGGAATGCGCTGGCCATCAGCCACATAGGCTACCGGGAGACGCTGCTCCATGGCCAGCCCCAGTGCTTCGCCCAGCGTAGCAGCTTCGTCGACCTTGGTCAGAATACAGCCTACCGGATTGCAGCAGCGGTAATTGTGCCAGGCGGCCTTGAGTACCCGATATTGGCTGGTGGCCGCCAGCACCAGCAGCGTGCTGATGCGTGCGCCCTGAGCCGCCAGCTCGCTGAGCTGGCCGCGCAATTGCGGGTCCTGGGCCTGCAAACCGGCGGTATCGACCAGTACCAGTCGCTTGTTTCCGAACTCCTCCAGCACCTCACTCAGGCTGTTCTGCTCATCGACCACCCGCACCGGCACATTGAGAATGCGGCCCAGGGTACGCAGCTGTTCATGGGCGCCGATACGGTAGGTATCCATGGTTACCAGCGCCACATTCTGGCTGCCGTGCTTGAGCACATAGCGCGCCGCCAGCTTGCCCAGAGTCGTGGTCTTGCCGGCGCCGGTCGGGCCGACCAGGGCAATCACCCCGCCCTGCTCGATCAGCTCTTCACGCATGACCGGCAGGCCCTGGGCCAGATGGGCCAGCAGCAGACGCCAGGCCTGGCGCACATCAGTCACCTCGGCGACCTTGGTCAGCAGCCCCTTGCACAGGTCGGCGGGCAGACCCAGGTGGATCAGCTTGCGCCACAGACTGGCCTGCCGCGGCTGGTGCTGATTGACCTGGCCCCAGGCCAGGCCGCCCAGTTGCGATTCGAGCATATCCCGCAGCCCGGCGATTTCCGAGCGCATGGCGTCGATATCGTTATTGCCGGCCGGGGCCGGCTTGGGCGCGGCTTCGGCTGCCGGAGCCGCACGCTCGCTGTGCAGACGCTCCAGCAGCCCTTGGGCGACCGACGAGCCCTGTTCCGCAGCCTGGCGCATGCTGTCACCAAACAATTGACGGTTGACGCTGGGACCATCGGCCGGGCGCTCACCTTCCTCCAGGCTGGCGCGGGCGCTGATGATGCGCTCCTGGGTCTTCTTCAGTTCCAGATCCAGGCCGGGCGTGGGCGGCGTCAGGCGCGGCGCTTCGTAATCCAGCGCCGCCGTCAGTTCAACACCGCCCGCTACCCGCCGGTTGGCGATGATGGAGGCGTCCGCGCCCATCTCGTCCCGTACCAGCTTCATTGCCGAGCGCATGTCTGCCGCAAAAAAACGTTTGACTCTCATGGCCTGATCTCACCCTGTGTAATCAATTCTGTCCGACGGTGGCAACGATGGTGACCTGCTTGCTGTCCGGAATCTCCTGGTAGGACAGCACATGCGCGCCGGGCGCCGCGTAGCGGACGAACCGCGCCATCATGTTGCGAACCGGGCCAGCCACCAGCAGTATCGCCGGCTTGCCCTGCATTTCCTGGCGCTGCACCATGTCCGCCAGCGAACGTTGCAGCTTCTCTGCCATACCCGGCTCCAACAGAATGCCGTCATCGTTGCCTTGTCCGGCCTTCTGCAGACTCTGAAGCAATATCTGTTCCAACCTGGGCTCCAGGGTGATGACAGGCAGCTCGGACTCAAGCCCGACAATGCTTTGCACGATGGAGCGCGACAAGGCGATACGCACCGCGCCGATCAGCGCGCCGGTATCTTGACTCTTGCCCGACTGGTTGGCGATGGCCTCGGCAATGGTGCGGATGTCTCGCACCGGCACCTGTTCCTGCAGCAGCCCCTGCAACACCTTGAGCAGACCGGACAGGGAAATGATCCCCGGCACCAGCTCCTCGGCCAGCTTCGGCGACGCCTTGGCCAGCACCTTGAGCAGTTGCTGGACTTCTTCGTGGCCGAGCAGCTCATGGGAATGCTTGTACAGGATCTGGTTGAGGTGGGTCGCGACCACGGTACTGACGTCGACCACCGTGTAACCCAGCGACTGCGCCTGGTCCTTGTGCGCCGATTCAATCCATACCGCATCCAGCCCGAAGGCCGGGTCCTTGCCGGGAATGCCCTTGATCTCGCCGAACACCTGGCCGGGATTGATCGCCAGCTCGCGGTCGGCGTGCACCTCCGCCTCCGCCACGCCGACGCCCATCAGCGTGATGCGATAGACGTTGGGCGCCAGATCCAGGTTGTCGCGAATGTGCACGGAGGGCATCAGAAAGCCCAGGTCCTGGGACAGCTTCTTGCGAATACCCTTGATTCGCGCCAGCAGCTGCCCACCCTGGCTGCGATCCACCAACGGAATCAGGCGATAGCCGACCTCCAGGCCAACCATGTCCACCGGGGTCACGTCATCCCAACCCAGTTCGCGGGTTTCCGGTGAGGGTATCGCCGGCAGCTGGGCGTTCTGCTGCTCGGCGACCTGCTCGGCCTCGGCCTTGGCTTTCTGGTTGCGAGCAATGGCATAAGCACCGCCCGCGGCCAGCGCGCCCAGTCCGAGGAAGGACAGGTGCGGCATACCGGGAATCAGCCCCATGACGATCATGATGGCCGCAGCGATGGCCAGGGCCTTGGGCGACGCGAACATCTGCCGCTTGACCTGCCCGCCCATGTCTTCCGAAGTGGACACCCGGGTAACCATGATGGCCGCGGCGGTGGACAGCAGCAGCGAGGGAATCTGCGCCACCAGGCCATCACCGATGGTCAGCAGCACATAGATTTCACCGGCCTCGGCAAACCCCAGCCCGTGCTGGGCCATACCGATGGCCAGACCGCCAATGACGTTGATGAACAGGATCAGCAGGCCGGCGACCGCATCGCCACGAACGAACTTGCTGGCGCCGTCCATCGAGCCGTAAAAGTCCGCTTCCTGGGCGACTTCCATACGACGGGTCTTGGCTTCCGCCTGATCGATCAGGCCGGCATTCAAGTCGGCGTCAATGGCCATCTGCTTGCCGGGCATGGCATCCAGGGTGAAGCGCGCACTCACTTCCGAAATACGCCCGGCCCCCTTGGTCACCACCACGAAGTTGATGATCATGAGGATGATGAAGACCACCAGACCCACCACGAAGTTGCCGCCGATCACCACTTCACCGAAGGCCTGGATCACCTTGCCCGCCGCATCGCCGCCCTCATGGCCGTGCAGCAGCACCACCCGGGTCGAGGCGACGTTGAGCGCCAGGCGCAACAGCGTGGCGACCAGCAGAATGGTTGGGAAGGCGGCGAAATCCAGCGGTCGCAGCGCATAGGCACACACCAGCAGCACCACCAGCGACAGCGCGATATTGAAGGTGAAGAACACGTCCAACAGAAATGGCGGTACCGGCAGCATCATCATGCCCAGCATCGCCAGCAGCAGGATCGGCACCCCGAGACTGCCATGGCGCAAACCCGCCAGGTTGCTGCGCATGGAGTTGATCATTTCACCGCGATTGACAGCCATTCCCCTCAGGTACTCCGATCAAAAAATTGACGTAAAAGCTTCCCCGCCCTGTCTCAGGCAAGAACTGTTCCACAAATCAGAAAAAAACCCGGCGCGAACCTTGATATTGTTTTACCGTCATCTATCGGTCCATGCATAATCCCTTTCCACGGGATGGCGGTTTCGCAAACGAGAGAGTTCATGCGCGCATTATCCGTACTGCTGCTGTCGTGCTGCCTGGCTGGTTGCGCTGCCTCGCCAGAAGGCTCCAGCCTATGGTCACGCACCAGCGAACTGGGGCAACGCATGATGGGTGCGACCGACAGCGGCTCGCATGACAGCAGCGCGGCAGACCAGGCACTATATGCACAGGCCGAACAATTGTTGGACCAGCCGCGAATCGATCCCCTGACCCGGTTCCTCGAACAGCATGCAGCGCAGCATGCGAACGACCGCAGTTATCAACGCATCCTTCGCGAGCGCAACAGCCGCTGTCGAGCCATCGGTACCCGCTATGCGCGATACTCACCCACTGCCGAAAACCTGACGCTGCTGCGCAGCGGTTATCAACGCTCCTGCCCAGACCAGGTCAACGCCTTCGCCCAGCGCGTAGCCACAAACCCTGTTGCCCTTGCGCCGCCCGTCGCTACCGCAGAGCCCAGCGCATTGTCGGCACGGCAACGACGCCAGACGAACACTTGCTATCTATTGTTCACCATCAAGAATTATCAGCAGGCGCTGCCCTCCTGTATTGAAACCGCCGAGCGCGGCGACGCCAAGGCCCAACATCATCTTGCCAGCATCCTGCAGGTGAATGACGAGCCGGAACAGGCCTTTCACTGGGCCAGCCGTTCCGCCGCACAGCTGCATGCGCCCGGACAATTACTGCTGGCGCAGCTGTACCAGCAAGGCCAGGGCGCGTCGGTCGATACGGCCAAGGCACTGACGCTGATCGAGCAAGCGGCGCAGAGCGGTCTGGCCGCTGCGCAATATCAGGCCGGTATGGCCTATCTCGACGGTAACGGCACGGCGGCTGATCCGGTCAAGGCGCAACGCTGGCTGGAACTCGCAGCGGGCCAGGATCATCTGCCTGCACAGCTGCAACTGGCCGACCTGCACTTCAATGATCCCGGCGCCGAACAGGCCAGCGCGCGACAGTGGCTGCGGCGGGCCGCCTCCCAAGGGTCGGCCACCGCCCAGTACCGGTTGGGTGCCAGTTACATGGACGGTATCGGCGGCGCCCCCGATTACACCGAAGCCTATATCTGGCTGAGCCAGGCACTGCTCAACGGCGAACCGCGCGCCGAGCCTCGGGTCAAGTCCCTGGCTGGGCAATTGACTCCCGAGCAGATCCACGTCGCCCGTCAGCGCATCGACGCCAGCCTCAGCGGTCGACTGCCGTGAGGCCGCCGCCATGACCCGACGCAAACGCTCCATCATGCTGATCCTGCTCTTGCTGATCGGCCTGTTCATCGCCGGCCTGTGGCTGATGTCGAGCCTGAATCTCAGCTTCGCCCAGCGGGCCATGTCGGAGCAGCGCCAGCAACAGATTGCCGATACCTTCCATTCCAACCTGGACCGCATCAACGCTCATCATTTCCTGATGGAACAGAACACCGGCGCCCTCGCTCGCCTGGGCGAACTGTTCGCCCGGCAGAAACAGATCTCCGGGCGCGACAACCTGACCGAACTGGAACGCAGCGTGAGCACCACGCTGCGCGGCCTGCACGATGTTCATGGCGGCGGCATCCTGTTCCATCCGGGTATCTATCGTTCAACCGACATCGGCATCTATGGCTATCGGAACAATACCGCCACGCATACGACCTACCGGGAAATCGGCTTCGAGAACAAGGACTGGTATCGCCGCCTGCAGCCGCCGACCGCTCCGGATCACGCCGATACGCTGTACCACTGGACGGCGGCTTACTACAAACCCCAGTTCGATAATGTCGTCATCAGCGTCAGCACCCCCTTGCATGACAGCAATGGCGAGGTGATCGGTATGGCCGCTACCGACTGGCAGGCTGACGAGGTCATCCGCCTGGTCAGCCGCGTGCGTATCACTCCCGGTACCTTTTCCTTTCTGCTCGATCGGGAAAACCGCAACCTGTCGAGCCTGGCCGAGGCTGCCGATGTGCAGCAAGCACAGCAGCTGATGGAAGCCATCACCGCTCTGCAACTGCCACAGCAATCGCCGGTACAACAGCTACCGGCCACCCTGGCCAGCCGCTACCCCGCCTCGCCCATGCAGAATCACACGCTGCTGGTCGGCGAGGCCGCCTATGCGTTGTTCTACGCACCCACCGCAGCGGGCATGATCTTTGGCATCGGCATTCCCCAGGCCGAAATCGATGCGGTGCTGGCACCGATGCGCGCCAGCAATTTCCGCATCGTGGCGATCATCGTCAGCATTCTGCTGGTGCTATCGGGGCTGATTCTGTACATGGTCGCCAACACCCTGAAACAGCTGAACAGTCTTTACACCGACGCCCTCACCGGCCTGCCCAACCGCGAGCGGCTGCTGCTCGACCTGCAGCAGGACGTCCCGCTGACGCTGATCCTGCTCAATATCGATGCCTTCAAGGAAATCAACGATTTCTATGGCAGCCAATGCGGCGATCATGTCATTCGCGAACTGGCTACCGGGCTGCGGCAGCATGTGCTGGAAACTCCGTCATGGGAGGCCGTACGGGTGTATCACATGCCCGGCGACGAAATGGCGCTGTTGTTTCCCGACAGTCCCGGGCAGCAGGTGCTGGAGCAGCGGCTGAAGAATCTGCGGGCCTTCATCAAGGGATTGACCATTCGCTGGCAGGAAGAACAGGTGCCACTGCAGGCCACCCTGGGCCTGGCCGCCACCGTGCAGCCGGACGGCTCGTCGCTCCCCGGCGAGCAGTTGCTGCCCTCGGCCAACATCGCGCTGAAGCTGGCCCGCCTGAACAAACTCAACTATCTGGTCCATGACCCTGCCCATCGCATGCGCGAAGCCTATGAGCAGAATCTGCTCTGGGCCAACCGGCTGCGTACCGCGCTCGAACAGAACCGTATCGTGCCCTGGTTCCAACCGATCATGAACCTGCATACCAACCGCATCGACAAATTCGAGTGCCTGGTACGCATGCTCGATGACGACGGCTCGCCTATCAGTCCCACGCATTTTCTGCCGGTAGCGCGCAAGATCCGCCTGTACCGGCAAATCACCCGACGCATGGTCGACCAGTGCGTGGACCGTTTCACCGACACCGACCTGCAGTTCTCACTCAACCTGTCCTGCGACGACCTGCTGGACAGCGAACTGAGCAGCTACATATTGCAGCGGCTGCAGAATCCCGCGCTGGCCCGACGGGTGATCTTCGAGATTCTCGAATCCGAGGGCATCGAGAACTACCAGGCGGTGCGCCAGTTTATTGACAAGGCCAAGGCACTGGGTTGCCGCATCGCCATCGATGACTTCGGCACCGGCTACTCCAATTTCGAACATCTGCTGCGCCTCGATGTAGACCTGATCAAGATCGATGGCAGCCTTATCCGCCAACTGGACAGCGACGCGGATGCCCGAGCGGTCACTCAGGGCATAGTACGTTTCGCCCAGGAGCTGGGCATGCAGACCGTGGCCGAATTCGTGCACAACGAGGCCGTATTGCAGCAGGTGCGCGCCCTCGGCATCGACTTCGCCCAGGGCGCCCGCATCGGCATGCCGGCCCCCGAGCTGCCCGCCGGGCTATGCCTGGATGACGCCCAGCGCTAGAATGCGGCCGGTCGTCGATCCAACACGCAAGAAGAATAAATGATGTATTTTTTCTGGTCGCTGCCTGCCCTGGTCGTTCTGGCGACCATCCTCAGCGGCCGCACCAATATCACCGTCGCCTCGGTTCTGGGCCTGATGGCCACTATTCCCGTGGCCCTGCTCACCAGCCCCGCTACCTTCGCTATAGACCAGTTGACCGAGGCATTGCTGCGCGGGCTCTGGATTGGCGCGGTCATCACGCCCTATATTCTCGGCGGTCTGCTGTTCTGGCAAGTGGCCGCGCGTGGTCCTGCGGACTCGTCACCCGCCATGACCAGACAACGTATCGGACCGGATCAAGACGCCTGGTCGCCCCTGGCCCGGCGCCGCATGGCATTTTTCGCCTGTTTTCTGGTCGGCCCCTTTGCCGAGTCGGTGACCGGGTTCGGCGTCGGCATGCTGGGTACGGTAATCCTGCTCCGCCGCTTCAATTTTGCACCCCGCCACCTGATGGTCTTCGCGCTGCTGAGCCAGACGGTCATCCCCTGGGGTGCGATGAGCAGCGGCACCCTGTTGGCGGCAGCTTATGCGCGTATTCCCGCTGTGCAGTTGGCGCTACACACGGCCATACCCGTGGCGCTGCTGATGCTGGTCTGGCTTGCCCTGTTCTGGCAGACCGCCCGCCGAGCAGGCCTCTCCGCAGGCTGGTCCGAAAGCCTGCGGGAGATCACCTGGATTGCCACAAGTCTGCTGGCGCTGGCAGTTGCCACCCTGCATCTTGGGCCCGAAACCGCCCTGCTGGCGGCCTATGGCCCGCTGATCGTGCTCCGCTATCTGCTGGATCTGCGGCCCGACCGTCGCCACACACGGGCGGCGGCGCGCAAGATTCTGCCCTACGTTCTGTTGATCGGTGGCCTGGCCCTGAGTCGGCTGCAGCCCGAACTGCGTCACTTCCTGAGTACATTTGGTCAGTTCACATTATTCGACGATCTGCCGGCCTGGTCGCCGCTGTTCCATGCCGGCAGTTGGCTGATCGCCGGCAGTCTGATTATCCTGCTGCTGCGCCGACAGGCTGGCAGCCTGCGCCAGGAGGCCGGGACGGCATGGCGCACCGGAAAGCATGCGGTGCTCACTCTCTTTCTGTTCGCCATGATGGCCGAGGTCCTCACCGCCGCCGGTATTTCCGGCGCGTTCGCCAGCGCGACCTTCACCGTACTGGGCGAAAAGGCGATCCTGGTCACGCCGCTGCTGTCGGGCGGTTTCGCCGTTCTGGCCAACAGCGGCAACCCGGCCAACAGCCTGTTCATGCCATCTCAGGTCGCGTTGGCGCTCCAGGCCGGCTTGAGCATTCCGGCGGTGGCGGCACTGCAGCACGCTTCGGGCATGTGCCTGGGATTCTTTTCGCCGGTGCGGATGTCCATCGCCGCCAGCCTGGCCGGTGGCCATGGTGAGGAACGACGAGTCTATGGACAGGTGCTACCCTTTGGCCTGGCTGCACTGCTGCTGTTGATTGGTATGGCGATGTGGGTCGCGTCAACCGGCGGAACAAACTGAGCACTCGCCCGCCGGGCTATGCCTTCTGGACATCCGGGGTTAGCATGATGGGCACATCCCCTTGTTGTTCCGGAGCTCTTATGACCACCCCCGCCGTACCGCTCTCGATTCTGGATCTCTGTCCCGTCACCCTGAACTCGACCCCGGCACAGGCCCTGCGCAACAGTTTGCAGTTGGCCCGGCAGGCCGAACAACTGGGCTACCAGCGCTTCTGGGTGGCCGAGCATCACAACATGGTCGGCATCGCCAGCGCCGCCACGTCGGTGGTCATTGGCTATCTGGCCGCTGGTACCGAGCGTATCCGCATCGGCTCGGGCGGCATCATGCTGCCGAACCACTCGCCGCTGCAGATCGCCGAGCAGTTCGGCACCCTGGAGTCGCTGTATCCCGGCCGCATCGATCTGGGTCTCGGCCGCGCGCCCGGCACCGACATGGCTACCGCCCGAGCGCTGCGCCGCGGTCGCACCGATGGCGAGGACTTTCCGCAGATGCTCGATGAGCTGCGGCATTATTTCGCTGAACCCGAGGCCGGCCAGCGACTGGTAGCGGTGCCCGGCGCCGGTCTGAACGTACCCATCTGGCTGCTGGGCTCCAGCACCTTCAGCGCCCAGCTCGCCGCCAGCCTCGGCCTGCCCTTCGCCTTCGCCGGGCAGTTCTCGCCTGACTATCTGATGGCAGCGATGCGCGCCTATCAGGATAATTTCGTGCCCTCGGCCACGCTGGAAAAGCCCCAGGCCATGCTCGGCATCAATGCCTTCGTCGCCGAGACGCGCGACGAAGCGCATTATCTTGCCAGTTCCCATCAGCAGTCCTTCCTCAATATGATCCGTGGCGAGCGTGGCCAGTTGCGCCCGCCCGTGGAAGACATGGACGCGCTCTGGCAACCCCATGAGCGGCATCAGGTACTGTCGACCCTGGCCGGCACGTTGATCGGCGACGAGCAGACCGTCGCCCAGCAGATGGCCGATCTGCTGGAGCGCACCGGCGCCAATGAGTTGATTGTCAACAGCCCGATCTATGATCAGGACAAGCGCCATGACAGTTACCGCCGCCTGATGGAGGCTGCCGCGCGGCGGTGAGCAGCGCCGCAATGTGACCCGAACTTTGCCGGCTCCGACCTTTCCAAAGCGGTATCCCCGTCAGGAAAAGTCGAGAGCCCGCCATGAACCGCATCCCCCGGGATACCGCCGTTGACAGTAGCACCGCCTTTCTCAGGAACGGCTACAACTTCATTTCCGATCGCTGCCGAGATTTTGGCAGCGACATATTCCAGACCCGCATCATGCTGCGACCGGTATATTGCGTCACCGGTGAAGACGCAGCGCGCATGTTCTATGTGCCCGGCCGCTTCACTCGCAACCATGCCATGCCGCCGACCACCCTCTCGCTGCTGCAGGACAAAGGCAGCAGCCTGACGTTGACCGGCGAGGCCCACGCCCGGCGCAAGGAGATGTTCATGGCGCTGATGGGGCCGGCCCGACTGGAACAGCTGGTGACGATCTTCGAGGAGGAATGGCAGGCACGGCTGGCCCGCTGGCAGACCATGCCCGCGGTGGTCCTGCAGACCGAAGCCGAATACATTCTCTGCCGCAGCGCCTGCCGCTGGGCCGGCATCACGCTGGACGATGGCCAGGCAAACCAGCGCGCGACGGAACTGGCTGCCATGGTCGAAGGCGCCGGCAGCATCGGCCCGCGCAACTGGAAGGCACAGCTGCTGCGCCAGCGAACCGAGCAGTGGGCCCGGGACCTCATTCGCCAAGCGCGCAGCCACCCACGCGCAGATCCAGCCACGCCACTGGATGTCATTGCTCATCACACCGCACTGCATGGCCATGGCGTGGATTACCGAACCGCCGCCGTCGAGCTGCTCAACCTGCTGCGCCCGATCGTCGCCATTGCCCGCTATATCACCTACTCAGCGCTGGCGCTGCACCATCATCCCGAGTATCGGGACCGGTTGCGCCAAGGAGAGGAAGACCTGGCAGAACAGTTCGCCAACGAGGTCCGTCGCTTCTACCCTTTCTTCCCCGCCGTGGGCGGTATCGCCCTGGAAGACTTCGAATGGCGCGGCCACTCTTTCCACAAAGGCGACTGGCTGCTGCTCGACCTCCACGGCACCAACCATGACCCGCGCCTCTGGCAGCAACCGGAGCGGTTTTATCCAGAGCGCTTCAAAGATTGGGACCGCAGCCCCTACAATTTCATGCCCCAGGGCGGAGGCGAATACTCCCACGGCCACCGCTGCGCCGGTGAGTGGCTGACCATGGAGGTAATGCGCAGCGCATTGCACCTGCTCACCAGCCACATGACCTACCAGGTGCCCCGGCAGAACCTGAGCATCCGCCTGTCACGCATGCCGGCGATGGTGCAAAGCCGCTTCGTGATGACCGAGATACGCAGCGCAAACCCGCCATAAGAGATTGCCGAAGCCGCGGTAACCGGCGTAGAATGCGTCGCGTTGCGGGTGTAGCTCAATGGTAGAGCAGAAGCTTCCCAAGCTTACGACGAGGGTTCGATTCCCTTCACCCGCTCCAATAAGCGCTTGATTCAAATGGATTTTACAAAAATCAAGATCGATAAAGTGTCGAAATCAGGCCCGCTGGGTACTGCCCTCATCGTCAAGGTCAGAGAAATTACTGACCTTCGTATCCCCCCCGTCAACCGTGCTACAAGGTCTAGATGGCGCCCATTGCTTCGATGTGGGTGCACAGAGTGGACAAGTACAAATACATAGTCGTCCCGCGCTTCATCCTGGCAATAGAACGCTGCTGAACATTCATATCCAGCCAGGACTTTTGCGCGTACCTGAGCGAGCTGTCGAGCTGGTGCTCGACAATCCCAGGCGAGCACAGCCATTCCGACCTGAAGGCTGTCTCAGCGCGGCGAACGGCGAATGGTCTTGACCAGATCTTCTGGCGTGATCGAGCCGACGATATTGGCACCACTGCCGGGCTGCGGCAGGTTGAGGATGTTGCCCTTGATCTTGCCGATCACATGCATTTCGCAGGGTTTGCAATCGAACTTCAAGGTCAGCACTTCATCGCCGTGCACCAGTTGCATGGGCGCGACCTTGGTGCGCACGCCCGTGACGCCCTTGGCCTGTTTCGGGCACAGGTTGAAGGAGAAGCGCAGGCAGTGCTTGGTGATCATCACCGGCACCTCGCCAGTCTCTTCATGGGCCTCGTAGGCCGCGTCGATCAGCTCCACACCGTAGCGCTGGTAGAACGCCCGGGCCTTTTCGTTATAGACGTTGGCCAGGAAGGTCAGGTGTGACTGCGGGTACACCGGTGGCGGTACGCTGACCGGTTTGCGACTGCCGTGCGGGAAAGCAGCGATGCGTGCTTCGCTCAGCTGCTCGATCAGCTCCCGGCGCAGGCTCTTGAGCTGCGAGTTCGGCACGAAGGGCACGAAAGGCGCGTCGATTTCCACCTGCTCGGCGTGATACTGGGTGGT
>DXBL01000199.1 GCA_019116555.1 Candidatus Pseudomonas excrementavium | reverse complement strand
GGGCGACGGCGATGACGAGCAGGACGGCAACAATTTTCAAGCGGAAACGGGTGCGAGGCTGGATCACGGCTGGCCTTGTAACAGAGAATGGTTCCTGAGCGGGGCATCATGCTGAGACAGCGACCCGGCGTCAATCGGGATTCAATACGGAGATGATGAAATATGGCACAAAGCGTAGCGCTGGTGCTTGGCAGTGGGGGCGCGAGAGGGTATGCCCATATCGGTGTGATCGAGGAGGTCGAGCGACGCGGCTACTCGATCGGGTGTATCGCTGGTTGTTCGATGGGCGCGGTGATCGGTGGGGTTTATGCTGCCGGCGGGCTGCAGGCCTATCGCGATTGGGTGTCCGGGCTGGCCTATCTGGATGTGCTGCGGTTGCTGGATTTTGGTTTCGGCAATCTTGGCGCCATCCGCGGCGAGCGGATATTCTCCCGCATCCATGAGATCGTCGGTGATCTGAATATCGAGGATCTGCGCATTCCCTTCACGGCCGTGGCCACCGACCTGACCAACCAGCAGGAGGTGTGGTTCCAGCAGGGTAGTCTGCAGCAGGCCATGCGTGCCTCGGCCGCCATCCCCAGCCTGTTCTCGCCGGTGCGCCAGGGCAGCCGCGTGTTGGTGGATGGCGGTCTGCTGAACCCGCTGCCGATCATTCCGGTGGTGTCCGCCCACTGCGATCTGATCATGGCGGTCAATCTCAACGCCAACCACACCAACGGTTATGCCTTGCCGGTCATCGAGCGACCGGCGCCGATACGTCAACAACTGGAGCAGTGGATGGACTCACTCAGCCTGCGCAATCTGCTGCATTGGCACAATGAAGAGGAGGAGGGCGAGCGGCAGGGGACGCTGGATATCAGCGAGGAGCCGAGCGATGCAGAAGTGGCGGCGAGTCGTCGGGAAGACGAGACCAAGCCGGTGCGGGCGGATATCCCGATAGGGCCGGCAAGCATGCTGGAGCTGGTCAACCTGTCCTTCGAAACCATGCAGGCCTCGCTGACCAAGTACAAGATCGCCGGCTATCCACCGGATGTGGTGTTCGATGTGCCCAAGCGGCTGTGCAAGTTCTTCGAGTTCCAGCGCGCACCTGAGCTGATCGAGCTGGGCCGCATGATCGCCAGCGATACGCTTGATCGGTTCGAGCAGGGCAAGCCGCCGGTTTGACCAGCGAGTTGCCGGGCGGGCTGGTAGAATGCGCGCTGAGTTTTCAGCGGAGGCAGTCATGACCGATACAGTGCGCTTGACCGAGTACAGCCATGGGGCTGGCTGCGGTTGCAAGATCTCCCCCCAGGTGCTGGATGAAATCCTCGCCAGCAACCAACCGGCACCCGCGTTCCCGCAGCTCTGGGTGGGCAACAGCAGCCGTGACGATGCTGCGGTATTCGGTCTCGATGACGAGCGCGGTATCGTCAGCACCACCGATTTCTTCATGCCGATTGTCGACGATGCCTATGACTTCGGACGTATCGCCGCGACCAACGCCATCAGCGATATCTACGCCATGGGCGGTACGCCGCTGATGGCCATCGCCATTCTTGGCTGGCCGGTGAATGTACTGCCCGCTGCGGTGGCTGCCCAGGTCATGGCCGGAGCCCGTGCCGTCTGCGCTGATGCCGGTATGCCCCTGGCCGGTGGTCATTCCATCGACGCGCCCGAGCCGATCTTCGGTCTGGCGGTGACTGGCCAGGTCACCCGCCAGCAGCTCAAGCGCAACGATACGGCCCGTGCCGGGGCCCGCTTGTATCTCACCAAGCCGCTGGGTATCGGCATTCTCACCACCGCCGAAAAGCAGAAGAAACTGCGCGAACAGGATATCGGCGTGGCCCGTGACCTGATGTGCCAGCTCAACCGCATTGGCGCGCGTTTCGCACAGCTGGACGGCGTACAGGCGATGACCGACGTCACCGGCTTCGGCCTGTTGGGCCATCTGGCGGAAATGGCTGAAGGGTCGGGTGTGCTGGCACGGGTCACCGAGTCCGCCGTGCCGCGGATTTCCGGCGTTGAACATTATCTTGCAGCCGGCTGCATCCCCGGTGGCACCGGCCGCAACTTCGCCAGTTATGGCCACAAGCTGGCAGAGATGCCGGAGCAGTGGCGCCAACTGCTGTGCGATCCACAGACCAGCGGCGGGTTGCTGGTAGCGGTCGATCCAGCTGCCGACGAGGCGTTCCTGGCGGCTGCCCTAGCAGAAGGGCTGAACCTGCAGCCGATTGGTGAGTTGCTGGAGCACCGTGGTGGTCCCTGGGTCGAGGTCGTCTGATGCGCGATAACTGCGACGACTACCGCAGCCTGTTTCTGACCGATGTGCCGATGATGGATGTGCGCGCGCCGGTCGAGTTCGACAAAGGCGCATTCCCCGGGGTGATCAATCGCCCGCTGATGGACGATGAAGAACGCCGCCGCGTCGGCATCTGCTACAAGGAGCATGGGCAGGATGCGGCTATCGCGCTGGGCCACAAGCTGGTCAATGGCGATCTCAAGGCGGCCCGTATCGCCAGTTGGAAGGCTTTTGCGGACGCCAACCCCGACGGCTATCTGTACTGCTTTCGTGGCGGGTTGCGCTCGCAGTTGGTGCAGCAGTGGCTGGCCGAGGCGGGCGTTGATTACCCTCGGGTGATCGGCGGCTACAAGGCCATGCGCCGGTTTCTCATCGATACCCTGGACGAGGCGGTGCGCGATTGCCCGCTGCAACTGGTGGCCGGCCTGACCGGTACCGGCAAGACCGAGATCATCACGGCGCTGGACAACAGTCTCGATCTGGAGCGTCATGCCCACCATCGGGGCTCCAGTTTCGGCCGCCATGCCACGCCCCAGCCGGTGCAGATCGACTTCGAAAACCGCCTGGCGATCGAAACCCTGCGGGTGCGCGAACGAGGCGCCCGCAGCCTGGTGCTGGAAGATGAAGGACGCATGGTCGGCAGCTGCTCGGTGCCGCTGGAGCTGTTCCGCGCCATGCAGACCGCGCCGCTGATCTGGCTGGAAGACAGCTTGGAAAATCGGGTGACGCGCATTCTCGGGGACTATGTCATCGATATGGAGGCCGAGTTTGCGCTGCAATATCCGCAGGACCCGGAGCAGGCCTTTGAGGCGTTTGCCGAGTACCTGCTGGGCAGCCTGCTG
>DXBL01000022.1 GCA_019116555.1 Candidatus Pseudomonas excrementavium | reverse complement strand
CTTCTTCATCTTCTCGCGCTTTTCCTCGCGCATTTGCTGCATCTTCTCGCGCTGCTCCTCGGTGAGGATGGCATCCACTCGCTCTTTCTTCTCTTCGTGCAGCGCTTTCATCTTCTCGAACTGTTCTTCATGCACGGCGCGCAGCTGTTCCTGCTGCTCCGCGGTCAGCTCCAGTTCAGTGGCGATCCGCTCCATATGCCGCTCATGGTGCTTGCCCATGTCGCCATGCATGCCGGGCATGGCCAGTGCTACACCGGATGCAGCGGTGGTAAGAGCGAACAGACCTGCTATCAGTGTCTTTTTCATGGGTATCTCCTGGTTTGCCGATGACCGGCGTATCCGGCCATTGGTACCCAGTCTAGTCATGGGGATGTCAACCAGGGCGGCTGGGTGGTAAAGGCTGTGTAAAGATCAACTGTACAGATAGCCTCGGCCGCGAATGGACTGGATACGCGCGCGGCCGTCCTCATGGGGGCCGAGCTTGCGCCGCAGGTTGCTCATGTGCATGTCCAGGCTGCGGTCGTGGGGGCCGAGCGGCTTGCCCAGGGCCTGGCGTGACAGGTTCTGCCGGTCGATCAACTGGCCGGGCCGCTCCAGCAGTTCGCGCAGGATCAGCACTTCGGTCTGGGTCAGGGGCAGCAGTTCGTCGTTCTGCCAGACCATCAGGCTGGTGGCGTCCAGCCGCAGGTCACCGACCTGCAGCAGCTGTTCATCAGCTACCGGCATCGCGCGGCGCAGCAGGGCGCGCAGGCGGGCTACCAGTTCCCGGGGGTCGCAGGGTTTGGCCAGGTAATCATCGGCGCCCAGTTCCAGGCCAAGGATACGATCCACCGGCTCGCCCCGGGCGCTGAGCATCAGCAGCGGGGTGTTGCAGCTCTGGCGCAGGGCGCGCAGCACTTCCAGGCCGTTCATGCCCGGCAGCATCATGTCCAGCACGATAGCGCCGAAGCTGCCGGTACGGGCAGCGTCGAGTCCGGCAGGACCATCGTGCACGCTGGTCAGAGTGAAACCTTCGGCGGCCAGCCAGGAACCCAGCAGCTCGCAGAGTTCCTGATCGTCGTCGATCATCAATACCGAGTGGTTCAATTCAGCCACTCGCTGCGTTTGCGACGGCCACCGAGCTGCGCCAGGATCCAGCCCAGCAGCAGGCTGCCGGCGACGGTGGCGCCGCCGACGATGAACCACTTGCGTTGCTGCTCCTGCTGGTTGCGCTGGGCAACCTCTTCCATGGCGGCCAGGCGGTCGCGCAGGGCGAGGTTCTGCCTGCCCAGTCGCTCCACCTCGGCATGGTCGGCGGCATTGGCCAGCTCGTCAGCCAGGCGCTGGCGCTCGGCTTCGACCTTGGCCAGTTCGGCCTGCAGCGTGCCGATATCCTGCTCGGCGGTGGGCGTCTGCGGGTCGACCGGGGCGTCGGCCTGTTGCGCCTGTAAAGACAGCGGCAGCAGCAGGGCGGCCAGCAGCGGCAGCAGGGATGGGCGAAGGGACATTCGGGCGCTCCTCATCAGGCCGGCAGGACTCGCTTGAAGGGTTTCACCAGAACCTGGTCATAGACGCCGGCGGCAACGTAGGGGTCCTGATCGGCCCACTCACGGGCCTGCTCCAGGGAGTCGAACTCGGCCACTACCAGACTGCCGGAGAAGCCGGCACTGCCGGGATCATTCGAGTCGATGGCCGGATGCGGGCCGGCGAGTACCAGGCGTCCGGCATCCTGCAGCTGATGCAGGCGGGCGAGATGATCGGGGCGGGCAGCCAGTCGTGCGTCGAGAGTGCCGGGGGCATCGCTGGCCATGATGGCGTATAACATGTCGGTTCCTTGGGGTGGATGGGTGATAGTGCTGTAACTTATGCCATTCAGTTGGGCATTGTCAGCGCCCAGACGGCATAATAGCCAAATTCTTTCCCTGAATGGCCCAGTTTGATGATGGCCCTGGAGCAATCTTGTTAGCGGATCTGCACATGCACAGTACGGCCTCGGACGGCGCCCTGGCGCCCACCGAGCTGATGGCGCGTGCGGCGGCGGCCGGGATCGAACTGGTGGCGTTGACCGATCATGACACGCTCGATGGGTTGTCCGAGGCCCAGGCGGCCGCCGCAGCGCATGGCCTGCGCTGGGTCAGCGGCGTGGAGCTGTCGGCTCAGTGGCAGGGCCATACCGTGCATATCCTGGGTTACGGTTTCGATATGCAGTCGCCAGCGCTGCTCGATGCGCTGACCGAGGTACGCGACGGACGCTGGCAGCGTGCCGAACAGATCGCCGAGCGGCTGGCTGCCAAGCGTATGCCCGGCGCGCTGGAAGGCGCGCTGGCGGTACAGCAGGCCACCGGCAGTGATCCGGGCAGCCCGCCGGCGCGGCCGCACTTCGCTGACTGGATGGTGCAGGCCGGCTACGTGCGCGATCGCGGCGAAGCCTTCCGCAAGTGGCTGGGTGCCGGCAAGCTCGGTGACATCAAGCAACACTGGCCGGCGCTGGGTACCGCGGTTGCGCAGTTGCGCGAGGCAGGTGGGCTGGCTGTCGTCGCGCATCCTTGGCACTACGGCTTTACCCGCGCGCGCATCCGCCGCCTGCTGCGCGATTTCGCCCAGGCCGGCGGCCGCGGCGTCGAGGTGTCCAACGGCAAGCAAGCGCCGGAACAGGTGGCGGTGCTGGCGCGCATGAGCATCGAATTCGGCTTTCTCGCCAGTTGTGGCAGCGACTTTCATCACCCGGACTCGCCGTGGATGGCGCTGGGTCAGATGACGTCCCTGCCGGCGGATTGCACGCCGGTCTGGCAGGATGCCCGTTTCGCTGATGCCGTCATGCCATGAGCAGCCGCTCGACGGGGAAGGCGCAGTTCCCTAAACTGCGGGAAAACACAGCGAGAATGCAGCCGTGAGCCAATATTTCCAGATTCATCCGGACAATCCGCAGGCGCGTCTGATTCGCCAGGCCGTGGAAGTCGTGCGTGACGGCGGCGTGATCGCCTATCCGACCGATTCGGCCTACGCCCTGGGTTGCCATCTGGGCGACAAGAACGCGCTGGAACGCATCCGCCGGCTGCGTCAACTGGACGACAAGCACAACTTTACCCTGGTCTGCCGCGACCTGTCGGAGCTGGGCACCTATGCCAAGGTGGACAACGCGACCTTCCGGCTGTTGAAGAACAACACCCCCGGGCCGTACACCTTCATCCTGCACGCCACCACCGAAGTGCCGCGACGCTTGCTGCATCCCAAGCGCCGTACCATCGGCCTGCGCATTCCCGATCACCAGCTCACTCTGGCCCTGCTCGAAGCCCTGGGCGAGCCGCTGATGAGTGTGACTTTGCAGCTGCCGGGCGAGAGCCTGCCGTTGACCGACCCCGAGGATATCCGCGAGCGGCTGGACAAGCAGGTCGATCTGATCATCGACGGCGGCGCCTGCACCGTCGAGCCCACCACTGTGGTGGCTCTGCTCAATGGGGAAACCGAAGTGCGCCGCATCGGCCGGGGCGATCCCGAGCCCTTCGGCGTCAGCCGCGAATGACCGATCAACCGGCGCCCCATGCAGGCGCCGGGACCGATGAAGAGTATGATAAACCGCACAATGCCAACACCAAGTATCACCAGACAATCAGGAGTTTCCCTTGAGTTCCGTTGAATCCCAGCGCCGGGTCGTGTCCGGCATGCGCCCCACCGGGCGCCTGCATCTAGGTCATTATCATGGCGTGCTCAAGAACTGGGTAAAGCTGCAGCATGAATATGAGTGCTTCTTCTTCGCCGCCGACTGGCACGCACTGACCACGCTGTACGAAACCCCGCAGGATATCGAGCAGAACGTCTGGGACATGATGATCGACTGGCTGGCGGCTGGTGTCAGCGGGACCTCGGCGACCATGTTCATCCAGTCGCAGGTGCCGGAACATGCCGAGCTGAATCTGCTGCTGTCCATGTCCACCCCCCTGAGCTGGCTGGAACGGGTACCGACCTACAAGGACCAGCAGGAAAAGCTGCGCGACCTGGACCTGGCCACCTACGGCTTCCTTGGCTATCCGCTGTTGATGAGCGCCGATATCCTCATCTACCGCGCCGGGCTGGTGCCGGTGGGGGCTGACCAGTTGTCCCACGTGGAGATCACCCGTGAGCTGGCGCGCCGTTTCAACCACCTGTACGGCAAGGAGCCCGGCTTCGAAGACAAGGCCCGGGCTGCGGTGTCGAAGATGGGCAAGAAGGCCGCCAAGCTGTACAACAACCTGCGCACTGCCTACCAGGAAAAAGGCGACAGCGAGGCGCTGGATACCGCGCGGGCGCTGCTGCAGGAACAGCAGAACATTACCCTGGGTGACAAGGAACGCCTGTTCGGCTACCTCGAAGGCGGCGGCAAGGTCATTCTGCCCGAGCCCCAGGCCCTGCTGACGCCGGCCTCGAAGATGCCCGGGCTGGACGGGCAGAAGATGTCCAAGTCCTATGGCAACACCATCACCCTGCGCGACACCACCGATGAGGTCAGTGAGAAAATCCGCCGCATGCCGACCGATCCGGCGCGGGTACGGCGCACCGACCCGGGTGATCCGGACAAGTGCCCGGTCTACCAGTTGCACCTGGTGTACACCGACCAGGCCACTCACGACTGGGTCAACCAGGGCTGTCGCAGCGCCGGTATTGGCTGCCTGGACTGCAAGAAGCCGGTGATCGATGCGATCTGCACCGAGCTGGCGCCGATGCAGCAGCGCGCCGTGGAATATGAAAACAACCCGGACGCGGTACGGCTGATCCTCAGCGAAGGGGCTGAGCGTGCCCGTGACGCGGCGCGTGACACCCTGGTCGAAGTACGCCAGGCCATCGGCCTGAACTACCGTCGCGGCTGATGAGCGCCCGGGAACCCGTGCAACTGGCCGCCGCATCCACTGCGGTAAGTGGCGAGCCGATTGCCGAGTCTCCGGGCCCGATCCAGCATGAATTGCCGCTGGCCGTCATCAACGGCCAGCCACTCACCGAACTGCCCCAGGATCTGTACATCCCCCCCGAGGCGCTCGAAGTCTTTCTCGATGCCTTCGAAGGGCCGCTGGATCTGCTGCTGTACCTGATCCGCCGGCAGAACCTCGACATCCTCGATATTCCCGTTGCTGAAATTACCCGCCAGTACATGGGCTATGTCGAGCTGATGAAGGCGGTGCGGCTGGAGCTGGCGGCGGAATATCTGGTGATGGCCGCGATGCTGGCCGAGATCAAGTCGCGCATGTTGCTGCCGCGCCAGGATGAGGATCACGGCGGCGACTTTGACGACGACGATCCGCGTGCCGAACTGATTCGGCGGCTGCAGGAATATGAGCGGTTCCGTCAGGCCGCAGAGGACCTTGATGCGCTGCCCCGGGTCGGTCGGGAGGTCGCCCTGGCCGGCGCCGCGCCGCCGCCACTGGAAACCCGCACGGTGCATCCGGACGTCAGCATGGAAGAACTGTTGCTGTCGCTCAGCGAGGTGCTGCGCCGCGCCGACATGTTCGAAAGTCATCAGGTCAGCCGCGAGACCCTGTCCACCCGCGAGCGTATGGCCGAGGTGCTGGATCGCCTGCGCGGCGGCCAGTTCGTGCCCTTCGTCAGTCTGTACCAGCCGAGCGAGGGTAAGCTGGGCGTAGTCGTGACCTTCATGGCGGTGCTGGAACTGGTCAAGGAACAACTGGTCGACCTGGTGCAGAGCGAGCCCTTTGCGCCCATTCACGTCAAGGCAAGGAACGATGACTCAACCACCGCTTGAACGGATTCTCGAGGCGGCGTTGCAGGCTGCCGGCAAGCCGCTGTCGCTGGAGCGCATGCGCGAACTCTTCGATGAACATGCAGCCCCCTCGCTGGACGAATTGCGCCAGGCGCTGGCACAGCTGGCCAGGGAACTGGCGGAGCGCTCGGTGGAGCTGCGCGAGGTGGCCGGCGGCTGGCGTTTGCAGGTGCGCGATGGTTACGCGCCCTGGGTCACGCGCCTCTGGGAGGAGCGGCCCCAGCGCTATTCCCGGGCGCTGCTGGAAACCCTGTCGCTGATCGCCTACCGGCAACCTATCACCCGTGGCGAGATCGAGGATGTGCGCGGGGTGGCGGTCAGCAGCCAGATCATTCGCACGTTGCTCGAGCGTGAATGGGTGCGGGTGGTGGGCCATCGCGAGGTGCCGGGGCGTCCGGCGATGTACGCCACCACGCGGCAATTTCTCGACTATTTCAATCTGCGCAGCCTGGCGGAACTGCCGCCGCTGGCCGATCTGCGGGAGAGCACGGAGGAGCCGTTGTCACCCTTGACCGGTATGCCGGATACCGGCGAGGCGGCGCCGGCCTGGGACCCGGTGGTGCCGCTGGCAGCAGGCGACGGTGGCGGGGCAGGGGATTTCGGCGCGCTGCTGGCGGAGCTGGATGCCATGGAAAGCGATCTGAAAATCGACTTCGATGATCTGCTGCCGGCAGTCGACGACGACAACGACGCCGACCCGGCTGGCTGAGGCAGCTGCTCAGTGCTATTCTGCGCGACCGGATTCCCCGGAAATTGTCCCCATCACACCGGGAGGTGCCACGCATGACTGACCAACCTATCCATCCCGAAACCGAAGAAGTGCCGGTTTCCGGAGAAAAACTGCAGAAAGTACTGGCCCGCATGGGTCTCGGCTCCCGTCGCGAGATCGAAGGCTGGATCGGTGCCGGCCGCGTTACCGTCAATGGCGAGCTTGCGGCGCTGGGCTGCCGGGTCGATAGCCTGGACCAGATCATGGTCGACGGTCGGCCCCTCAAGCGCGACCTCAATACCGAGGTTGTACGCCGGGTGCTGATCTACAACAAGCCCGAAGGTGAAGTCTGCACCCGTGATGATCCCGAAGGGCGGCCGACGGTCTTCGAGCAGCTGCCGCGCCTGAAGCAGGGCCGCTGGATCAACATCGGCCGACTGGACATCAATACCTCCGGCCTGCTGCTGTTCACCACCGACGGCGAGCTGGCCAACCGGCTGATGCATCCGTCCTGGCAGATGGACCGCGAATACGCGGTGCGCGTGATGGGCGAAGTGGACGAAGCCATGGTCGAGCGGCTGCTGGCCGGCGTCATGCTGGAAGATGGCCCCGCCAAGTTCACCGATGTGGTCAGCTCCGGCGGCGAAGGTATCAACCGCTGGTTCCACGTCTGCCTGATGGAAGGCCGCAACCGGGAAGTGCGACGCCTGTGGGAATCCCAGGGCGTTCGGGTCAACCGCCTCAAGCGGGTCCGCTTCGGGCCGGTCTTCCTCGGTCCCGAGCTGCCGGTCGGGCGCTGGCGCGAGATGAAGCAGAACGAACTCGATGTGCTCAGCGAAGAGGTCGGCCTGAAACCGGTGCGCCTGCCGGAGTCCACCGTGGCGGAGAAGGAAAAGCAGAAGCGCCAGGCCCGCAAGCCCTCCATGCACCAGGCTCGTGTGGTGCGTCAGAACAAGTTCAAGGGCAGTGATCGTACGCGGCAGAAATGACGGTTGAGCAGCTCCCTGGCCGTTGCCAGGGAGCTGCTAACGCGAGGTTGTTACTGCAGCGAAACGCTGAACTTACCGGTCTCCGGATCCTCTTCTACCCGAACATCGAACAGATCATAGCCGGGCGTTGAGCCTGTCGGCTCGGCAACGGTGACAGTGCGAGTACCCAGTACGCCATCTTCCCAGGAGGCTATCTGCACTGTGGCTGCTCTGCCGGTAGCCCGGGCATAATTCGCCACTGCCACTCGATAGGTGCCTGCCTGCAGCCGCTCGGGGCTGCATGATGCATAATAATGCTCGGGACCATTGGCGACGGTATTGTCGACATCCAGATAGCCCGCCTCACCTGTCATATTCGCGTAATACACATGGGCACCACCTGGCTCTTGCACATGCAGATCCACATCGCCGCTGCCGTTCCAGGTCAGCGTGGCGGTGAAGAACCCCGAAGAGGCTTCGGCCGGCGGCGTCACCAGGGAGTTGAGGGCGCTGTCGATCTGTGTTTTCACCCGTGACGCAATGGCGAGCTGCTGGTTGATGTAGATCTCCAGCAAACCATGACCGAGAATATCCTTCTGGCCATTCACGCCGGCCGGTCTGAGCAGATAGCCGGGAATATTGTTGGTAATGGCTGGCACCGACCCCGCCACTCTCAGACCATTGATGACCAGATCCAGATCGGCCAGGGTGTATGGCCCGTTGAGTGAGGGTGAAGCGGGCGCGATATGCACCAGTTTTACTGCATCGGCAGGAAGCTGGCTGCTGGCATAACCATAGGCCGCATTGGCGAAGAGGTTGCCTTGGGAGTGGGCGACGAACAACAGTTTCTTACCCTCTACGATCCAGTTGTCGATCCGCGCTCGGTGTTCGGCATAGTTCACCTCGGTAGGCGGGGAACCAAACAGGGCGGTCAGGCGCTGAACCACTGCCGCCTGATACCAGTCGATCCAGCTGTCGCGGATATCCAGTAGCTGAGGCAGGGCGTGGCCTATTACCGACCACCAGGGACCATCGCCGCGCAGGCTTTCGAAGAACAGCTCGTAACGGCCGACCAGTTCACTGTCCTGTTCGAGCAGGCGCTGGTCGAAGGTCTCGATGAAATCACCGAAGCCCTCGGTATAGTTGTAGGCGACTTCGTAGGCTATTTCTTCGCCGTCATCGTTCTCATAGCCGTGCAGGCGGGCGAGTTCATCGTTGGCACGGTTGGCTTCACGGACGGTGGTTTGTACGCCATTGAAGAAAACGAACGCGATACCGGTGTCGGTGCAGAAATTTTCTTCCGAGGGCGTCTGCGCATGGAGCGCTGGGTTGATGGTCAATGCAAGAGCGGTGAGCAGGGAGCCGGCAAGTACCTTCTTGAGAGGATTATTCACAGGTATTCCCCCTCGGCGTGGTCCAGATGCTGCCATCCAGTGCCTTGTTGAACTCCAGGTAGCGAGTCAGGCGGGCCTTGGTATTGGTCGCCATGGCTTCCAGTTCACGGGAGACCTGGGCCGCAGGCTTGACCTCGTTGCCTTCTTCAAAGACCAGATAGATGCAGTGATCAGCTCGGGCAATCTGCCGATTCACCTCTTTTACCGCAACCTGATCGTCCAGATCGACGGTGAACACTTGCTGCATCGCGCGGGCAGCCTGGAGCGCGGCGTTGCGCTGGGCCTCATTGGTGTAGTGCTGATCGATATAGGTGGCGATGTCATCCCTGATATTGTCCTGATCGACGTCGGGGCCGGTCAGATCGGTGCTGCGATCCAGTTTGGGTATTTCGCCGGCCTCTTCCAGAGCAGCCAGGCCGGTTGCCGGGGCAGGGGAATCAGTACCGCCATCGGAGCTGCCACCACCACCGCCGCCGTCCAGACAGGCTGTCAGTAGCCCGGTTAACGACAAAACGAGCAAAACCCTGTTCATGCTTGATTTCCTTGGGTTTGGAGAAAGGAACAAGCTTTATAGTTAACGAAGCGGGAGGCGTCAAAGTGGCTGAGCGACTTATGTGAGGGCGCTCACAGGGTAATCCAGCAGGATGTGAGCTGGTTCTAGAGTGGCTCTTCCGGCGGTACAAACCCAGCCGGGGTCTTGCCCTGGAGGTGCCAGGCAAAGGCGATGATCTCGGCGATGGTGCGGTACAGCGCTTCGGGGATCTGGTCGCCCAGTTCCATGCGCGTGAGCATGCTCGCCAGGTCGGCGTTTTCGTAGATCGGTACTTCGTGATCCAGCGCCAGCTGGATGATCCGCTCGGCCAGATCGCCTTCGCCCTTGGCGGTGACGGTCGGGGCCTGTTCGCCGCCCTCGTAGAGCAGGGCAATGGCTTCGCGATGTTCGCTCATCAGGTTACCTCGTCAATCCAGCGTTGTTGTACCGCCTGCTGCGGCGCCGGAGGGCTGCCGCGATGAGCGCTGAGTTCGCCGACCTCCAGGCCGCGGGTCAGCAGGCGGTCACGCAGGCGGTCGATTTCCGCGTTGATGCGTTGCAGGGTGTCGTTCTGCTCGGCCCAGAATTCACTGCTGACGCGGCCCTTGTACAGCCGGGCAATGGCCTGCATGGGGCCGAGGCGTTCCAGATTGAAGGCCAGGCGTATCTCCCACTGGGGTGTGGGTTCGGCCTGGCGGTTGTCCGGCGGGGATTGGTCGCGCTGGATACGCATCTGCACCTGGGTGAATTGCTGGCCGTCCCGCAGGGGGATCTCCAGTTGCCAGACGGTCTGGTTGCTGCCGTCGGCAAAGGTCTGGGTCTGGCCGAGGCCCTGGAACTGGTGATGCTGGATGCGCGACAGCAGGGCGGCGGTCAGGCGCAGCAGGCTGCCGAGATCGGGGGCATCGCTGAGGGTCTGCAGCGCCCGCGACGGCAGCGGAAACAGCCCGGGTCGGGCGGTCAGTGCGGCGGTCTGCCAGGGGCCGGGGGGCAGAGTGGTGAGTTTGCTGGCGTCCGGTGGCAGCTGTTGTTGCAGGGTGATGAACAGGTTGAGCAGGCTCGCCTTGAAGTCCGCACCGGGCAGCGGCTCGACGCCAGGGGGAGTGGCCAGGCTGGAGAGCAGGGGTAGCAATCGTGTCAGCGGCGGCAGCAGGTTCTGCTGGGTTGGCTCGGTGGGTAACTGGCTGCTGGCGGGCGGGTTGCCGGGCTGCAACGCCTGGCTCAGCTGCGCCAGTCCGGCCTCCAGAAACACGCCGCTCTGGCGCACCGCCTGGGCGACCCCGGCGGGTGTGCTCAGGTATTCGGGGGTGGTGACATGGGTCAGCACCTGACGGATACCGGCCTGCAACAATGGCGGCAGATTGGGAAGCGCCGCCAGTTTGTCGAGCATGCGCAGCATGGGTTCGGCGGACGCCTGGGTCTGCAGGGTGGTGCGCATGCCCTGCAGCAGATCGAGTTGGCGGACCTGTTCCATGGCAGAGGTGACGCGCAATTCACCCTGGCTGCCCACCTGGGCGGTGAGCAGGCTGCCCGGCGCGGCAGCGCGGGCGCTGTCCAGGCTCAGGACCACGCCGGCTGCAGGCCCTTGCAGGATCTTCGCCAGGATGGCGAAGCGGGCCTGCTCGCTGGACGCGGGCAGCGCCTGGCTGTCGATGATGCGCGCCTGCACCAAGGTGCCCTGGGAAAACAGTTGCGGGTCCAACTTGGTGAGCGGAGGTTGGGTAGCCCCCTGACCGCTCAGACTGTCCAATACGGCCAACAGGCGGTTGGGGCTGACCGCCTGGACCGTCAGGCTGGTGCCGGCTTCCAGCGGCTGGCGGCTGATCACGCTGACATCGGTCGGTGGCAGACCCGCCTTGGCCAGGCGCAGCAGTACCTCGAATTGGCCGGATCGGGGCTGGCTGTCGACGACCTCGGCACGGGTGCTTTCGCCGGGTGCCAGGGTCGCTGCGGCAATCGGACGCAGCAGTTCCAGGGCCACCGCCGAAGCCGCGGCGGCAGGGGCTGGAGCCCCTGTTCCAGGGCGGCTGGCGGTGATTGGAGGCAGGTTCAGATCCGGCGTCATGTGTGTCACATATTGATGTAAATCAGACACCTCTGGGTAGGGGTGCTATGTATAATGGCGCCAGTCACAAAGGTGCCTGTCGCCCATGCAGTATAGCGGCAGCGCACGGGCAAACATGAGTGAACGACATACGTTTCCCGATGGTTTGGAGTAAAAGTGAAGCCACTGCCTGTTGAGTTGGACAGTCTGGCCTGCGAGCGGGATCAGCGCGAGCTGTTTGCTTCGCTGTCGCTGCGACTTGAACCCGGGGAGATACTGCAGGTGGCCGGCCCCAACGGCTCCGGCAAGACCAGTCTGCTGCGCATTCTGGCCGGGCTGCTGCCGGCATCGGCGGGCGATATCCATTATGGTGGTCGGTCGGTCTTCCATGGTGTCGGCCGGGAAGATTGGCGTCGTCATCGGCTGTTCATCGGTCACGCTCCGGCAGTCAAGGGCGCACTGACCGCCGAAGAAAACCTGAGCTGGCTGTGCGCTCTGAGCGAGCCGGTGGCGGTCGCGGCCATCTGGCAGGCGCTGGAACAGGTAGGTCTGCGGGGCTTCGAGGATATTCCCTGCCACAACCTGTCCGCCGGTCAGCATCGCCGCGTAGCGCTGGCACGCCTGTACCTGGAACGGCACCCCGTCTGGATTCTGGATGAGCCGTTCACCGCTATCGACAAGGCCGGCGTGGCGGCGCTGGAACAGCATATTGTCGAGCACGCGGCCCGGGGTGGGATGGTGGTCATGACTACCCATCACGGCCTGGAGCATCTGCCGGGTGTGCGCCAACTGGACATGGGGCAGCTCAACTGATGCGCAGGGTCGTGTGGTTGCTGTTCTGCCGCGAGTGGCGATTGGCCTGGCGGCGTCCGGGTGATCTGCTCAATCCGCTGGTATTCTTCGCCCTGGTAGTGAGCCTGTTTCCGCTGGCCGTCGGGCCGGAGCCCTCCATGCTGCGCAGCATGGCGCCGGGGGTGATCTGGGTCGCGGCGCTGCTGGCCACGCTGCTGTCGCTCGATGGCCTGTTTCGCAGCGACTATGATGACGGGTCGCTGGAGCAATGGGTGTTGTCACCACACCCGCTGGCCCTCATGGTGCTGGTCAAGGTATTGCACCACTGGTTGGTTTCCGGGCTGGCGATGGTACTGTTGGCGCCGCTGTTCGGGTTGATGCTGGCCTTGCCGCTGTCATCCCTGCCGGTGCTGGTACTGACCCTGCTATTGGGCACGCCGGTACTGAGCCTGCTGGGTGCGGTTGGTGCGGCGCTGACGGTCGGGCTCAAGAGTGGCGGCGTACTGCTGGCGCTGTTGATCCTGCCGCTATATATCCCGGTACTGATCCTGGGCACCGGGGCAATGGATGCGGCGCTGCAGGGCATGCCGGTAACCGGTTATGCCTTGTGGCTCGGTTGCCTGGCGATGCTGGCGCTGAGCCTGGCGCCCATCGCCATTGCCGCCGGATTGCGAATTGGAGTGAGTGAATGAACTGGAGTTTTTTCCACAAGCTGGGTTCGCCCAAATGGTTCCATGACATCAGTGGCCGCTGGTTGCCCTGGTTTGCCGTGGCCGGCGTGCTGTTGCTGCTGGTCGGCAGTGTCTGGGGCCTGTTCTTCGCACCCCAGGACTACCAGCAGGGCAACAGCTTCCGGATCATCTATATCCATGTGCCGGCGGCCTTCGTGGCTCAATCCTGCTATATCATGCTGGCCGTGGCCGGGATTGTCAGTCTGGTCTGGCGCATGAAGCTGGCCGACGTGGCCCTCAAGTGCGCCGCGCCCATCGGCGCCTGGATGACCTTCGTCGCGCTGCTGACCGGTGCCATCTGGGGCAAGCCCACCTGGGGCACCTACTGGGTCTGGGACGCGCGGTTGACGTCCATGTTGATTCTGCTGTTCCTGTATTTCGGCATCATCGCGCTGGGCCAGGCCATCAGCAATCGCGAAACCTCGGCCAAGGCTACTGCCGTGCTGGCGATCGTCGGCGTAGTCAACATTCCGATCATCAAATACTCGGTGGAGTGGTGGAACACCCTGCACCAGCCGGCCACCTTCAAAATCACCGAAAAGCCAGCCATGCCAATAGAGATGTGGCTGCCGCTGCTGTTGATGGTGCTGGGCTTCTATGCCCTGTTCACCGTCAGCCTGCTGATGCGCATGCGGCTTGAAGTCCTGCGCCGTGAGCACAAGACGCGCTGGGTGCGCGAGGTGCTGGAGAAATCATCATGAACAATCTGGCAGACATGCTGGCGATGGACGGGCATGGAGTCTATGTCTGGTCGTCCTATGCCATAACCCTGGTCGTATTGGCGTTGAACGTGGTGCAGCCCTGGCTGGCCCGTCGTCGTCTGGTCAATGAAGAGGCGCGTCGCCGCCGTCGTGAGGTGAAATGATGCATCCGCAGCGCAAGAAACGCCTGTTGCTGATCCTGCTGGTCGTGGTTGGAGTCTGTGCCGCGGTGGCACTGGCGCTGGGCGCGTTGAAACAGAACATCAACCTGTTCTATACCCCCACAGAAATCGCCTCCGGCGTGGCGCCCCAGGATGCCCGGATTCGTGCTGGCGGCATGGTGGTCAACGGCAGCGTGAAACGCTCCCCGGACAGTCTGGAGGTGCTCTTCGATGTCACCGACGGTGGCGAACAGGTGACGATTTCCTACAGTGGCATCCTGCCGGACCTGTTCCGGGAAGGGCAGGGCATCGTGGCACTCGGCCGGTTGAATGAAGACCGGGTATTGATGGCCGATGAAGTGCTGGCCAAGCACGACGAGGAATATATGCCGCCGGAAGTGGCCCAGGCCCTGGAGAAAGTCGAACACATGAAGGTGGACGGCTATACGCCGCCCGCCAACTGAACCGGAGGTCGCATGATTCCCGAGCTTGGCCAGATTGCCCTGATCATAGCGCTGGTGCTGGCGCTGCTGCAGGCAAGCATTCCTCTATACGGCGCCTGGCGTGGCGACACCCTGGCGATGGGTTTTGCCCAGCCGGCGGCACTGGCTCAGTGCCTGTTCGTGCTGTTCGCCTTCCTCTGCCTGGTACATGCCTTCGTCACCAATGACTTCAGCGTGACCTACGTGGCGCTCAACTCCAACTCCGCGCTGCCCTGGTATTACCGGGTAAGCGCTGTGTGGGGTGGTCATGAGGGTTCGCTGCTGCTGTGGGCTCTGATCCTGGCGGCCTGGACCTTCGCCGTGGCGATCTTCTCCCGCGATCTGCCGGAAGAGATGCTCGCTCGGGTGCTCGCGGTCATGGGCATGATCAGTGTCGGCTTCCTGCTGTTCATGCTGATGACATCGAATCCCTTCGATCGCCAACTGCCATTCTTCCCCGCCGATGGCAACGACCTGAACCCGCTGCTGCAGGACTTCGGCCTGATCGTGCATCCGCCGATGCTGTACATGGGCTATGTCGGCTTCTCGGTGGCCTTCGCATTCGCCATTGCCGCACTGCTGGGCGGCCGGCTGGACGCGGCCTGGGCGCGCTGGTCGCGGCCCTGGACCATCGTCGCCTGGGCTTTCCTCGGCCTGGGTATCGTGCTGGGTTCCTGGTGGGCCTACTACGAGCTGGGCTGGGGCGGCTGGTGGTTCTGGGACCCGGTGGAAAACGCCTCCTTCATGCCCTGGCTGGTCGGCACCGCCCTGATCCACTCGCTGGCGGTGACCGAAAAGCGCGGCGTGTTCAAGAGCTGGACGGTGCTGCTGGCCATTGCCGCCTTCTCCCTCAGCTTGCTGGGCACCTTCCTGGTGCGTTCGGGCGTGCTGACCTCAGTTCACGCCTTCGCCACCGATCCGGAGCGGGGCGTATTCATTCTTGGCTTCCTGCTGCTGGTCGTCGGCGGCTCGCTGGCGCTCTATGCAGTGCGTGCCCCGGTGGTCAAGAGCCAGATCGGCTTTGCCCTGTGGTCGCGGGAAACCCTGCTGCTGGTAAACAACGTGATTCTGGTGGTGGCGACCCTGATGGTGTTGCTGGGCACCCTTTACCCCATGGCGCTGGATGCGCTGACCGGCACCATGGTCTCGGTCGGCCCGCCGTACTTCAATGCCCTGTTCGTGCCGCTGATGGCGGCGCTCATGCTGGCCCTGGGCGTCGGGGTCATGAGCCGCTGGAAGGATACGCCGGTGAAATGGCTGGTCGGCCAGTTGAAATGGGTGCTGGTGCTGTCCGCCATCGCCGCGGTTGGGATCGCGATATGGATCGGCGATCATCACCTGGCAGTCGGTAGCATGCTGTTCCTGGTGCTCTGGGTAGTGGGCGCCAGCCTGCGGGACATTCTCGACAAGTCGCGCAACAAGGGCCTGGTCCGCGGCGTGCGTGCCTTGCCTCGGAGCTACTGGGGCATGACCCTGGCCCACGTGGGTATCGCTGTCTGCGCCGTGGGCGTGGTGGGCGCCAGTCTGTTCGACAGCCAGCGTGATCTGCGCATGGCGCCGGGCGACGCCCTGGAGCTGGGCGGCTATCGCTTCGTGTTCCAGGGTGCCGATCATCTGGAGGGACCGAACTGGATATCCGATGAGGGCATCGTCGAGGTGTATCGCAACGAGCGCCGCATCACTACCCTGACGCCGGAAAAACGCCTGTACACGGTGCAGAACATGCCGATGACCGAGGCGGGTATCCATCCGGGCTTTACCCGTGACCTGTTCGTCGCCATGGGTGAGCCGCTGGACAATGGGGCCTGGGCGATCCGCGTGCATATCAAGCCCTTCGTGCGGTGGATCTGGGGCGGCGGTCTGCTGATGACCTTCGGTGGCCTGCTGGCGGCCAGTGACAAACGCTATCGCCTGAAGGTGCGCCAGCGTCGCACCGTACCCCAGGCGGCAACAAGGGAGGCGGTGTGATGCGCAGACCCTGGATGTTGATTCCGTTGGTACTGTTCGTTCTGTTGCTGGTGTTGTTTCTCAAGGCGCTGAACGACAAGAAGACCCAGCAGGACCTGGCCATCGACCCCAGCACCCTGCCTTCGGCGCTGATCGACAAGCCGTTTCCCGACTTTTCCCTGCCCTCAGTGGAAGAAGGCGGGTCGCTGCTCAGCCGGGCAGACCTGCTTGGCCAGCCGGCGCTGGTCAACGTCTGGGGTACCTGGTGTGTCGCCTGCCGGGTCGAGCACCCGGTGCTGAACGGGCTGGCCGAGCAGGGTGTGGTCATTCATGGGGTGAACTACAAGGACAACACTGAGGATGCCCGGCAATGGCTGAAGGAGTTTCACGATCCTTACCAGCTGAACATCAGCGATGCCGACGGGCGTCTGGGCCTGGATCTGGGCGTGTACGGTGCGCCGGAAACCTTCCTGATCGATGCCCGGGGCGTTATTCGCTACAAGTTCGTCGGCGTGGTGGACGAGCGCGTATGGGAAACCCAGCTGGGCCCGCGCTATCAGGCCCTGGTCGATGAAGGAGCCGCGCCATGATCCGCTGGTTGGGTTTCCTGCTGGCCCTGAGCCTGGCGCCGCTGACCCTGGCGGCCATCGACACTTACGAGTTCGAGACCGAGGCGCAACGCCAGCAGTTCTACCAGGTGAGTTCGGAACTGCGTTGTCCCAAATGTCAGAACCAGAATATCGCCGACTCCGATGCGCCGATCGCCATGGATCTGCGCCGCGAGGTGTACCGCATGGTCACCGAGGGCAAGAGCGACCAGCAGATTCTCGACTTCATGGTCAGCCGGTATGGCGATTTCGTTCGCTACAAGCCTGCGCTGACCCCCGCCACCATGGTGTTATGGTTCGCCCCGGCGGTACTGCTGCTGGGTGGCTTCATTTTTTTGCTCGTGCTGTTGCGTCGTCGCCAACACGCCCTGCGTGATACCGCTGCGCAGCATCTGAGCCAGGACGAACAACGACGCCTGCAATCCTTGCTGGAAAGAGAAGAAGACAGCTGATGACTGATTTCTGGTTGTATAGTGCGCTGCTGATGCTGGCGGGCATGCTCGCGGTAATCTGGCCGATGTGGAAGCTGCGCAGTCGCAGCAAGGCCGACCGCACCGCCCTCAACGTGGCGTTGTATGAAGAGCGCGTGGCCGAACTGGGCAACCAGCTGACGGCCGGTGAGGTGACCGCCGAACAGCATGACTCGGCGCTGGAAGAAGCGGGCAAGCTGCTGCTGGAAGATACCGCCCGGGCGGATGACCAGCGCCAGCCATTGCACCGCGGCGGCGCCTGGCCGCTGCTGTTGTCCGCCGGCGCCCTGCCGCTGGTGGTGATTGCTCTGTACCTGAGCTGGGGCAACCCCGCGGGAGTGCAGTTGGTGCGCGAAATGGCGGACAACCCGGTCCCCGAAGATCTCGATGGCTATATCGACCGCATGGAGCGTATCACCGAGATCCAGCCGGAGAATGGCGAGGTCTGGTACATGCTCGGCCGCGCCTATCTGTCTGACCAGCGCCCGCAGGAATCGGCAGAGGCCTTCTCCGCCAGCCTGCAGCGTCTCGGTGAGCGGCCCGAAGTGCTGGCGCAGCTGGCCCAGGCGCGCTTCTTCGCCAATGGCAACCAGCTCGACACCGACTCGGTGGCGGCGCTGGATCGCGCCCTCGAACTGAACCCCCATGAGCCCACGGCACTGGGGCTGCTGGGGATCGCGGCTTTCGAATCCGGTGAATATGCCGGTGCGATCAGCTATTGGGAGCGTCTGCTGGCGGGCATGCCGCCGGGCAGTGAGGGGGCCAGGGCCATTCAGGGCGGCATCGACCGTGCGCGTCAACGCATGCAGGAAACCGGCGCGGCAGCGACCGGGACCGATAAGCCAGCTGCCGAGCAACTGCAGGTCAGCGTCCGGGTGGAGCTGGCTGATGAGCTGGCCGCCGAATTCGGCGATGAAGCGGTAGTCTTCGTTTCCGCCCGCGATCCGCAGGGCCCGCCGATGCCGTTGTTCGCGCAGCGTCTGAATAAGGCGGAGTTGCCGACCGAAGTGGTCCTGGATGCCAGCGATGCGCTGATGCCCGGTGTAAAACTGCAGCAGGGACAGGTCTTGCAGTTGAGCGCACGCATCTCCACGACCAGCGATGTCATGCAGGCCAGCCACGCAGCCGAGGCCGTCGATATCACCGCCGGTGAAGAGCCGGAGCAGCCCACCGTCCTGCGGATCGACCGCGCACTCTGAGTCTTCAAGCTTGAAGCTTTCAGGCTGCTGATCTTCAGTTGTACCGGAACGTCTTCCCTTCCTTTTTTCCGGGGGCTGCTCGATAAGTGGTCCCTCCGGTAAACCCCACACCACCAGGTGGCACATGCCATGGAGGGTCGAGGTCCATCTCGACCGGC
>DXBL01000198.1 GCA_019116555.1 Candidatus Pseudomonas excrementavium | reverse complement strand
CTAGGGTCTGGCTGCCACAACAGATCTTTCTGTCTGTTCGGGGAGCTAACCCATGAGAATCGGCACCAAGACACTGATCAGCATACTCCTTGGCATGCTGACAAGTGTAGTGTCGGCCCGAGCAGCTGTTGCTGAAAGTACCAGGTAAGCCGGCCGAGGGCGCTGCGGCGCTGGTGGCGGCGCGGCCGGATGGTTACAATCGCGGCTTTCCGGATCAGATTGAGGAGCTATCGTGCGCAAAGACAAGAAAAAGGTGGTGGGCGAGCCCATGAGCGATGAGCAGGTCGCCGTTTTCATGACCTTCCGTCCCCGTGATGCTGGCGAGTCCGTTGACCTGTACATGCTGACCCGCGCCTATCGCGGCCTGCGTGCCCATGACTTCGCCCGCTTTCTCGAGATGTTCCAGGCGGCCGGTCATGATGTGAACGCGGTGGATGCCGATGGCCGCACCATCCTGCAGATCCTGCGCGAGCATGCCCAGGCCGAAGACTATGTCGCCGCACTGGAAGCCGTCGGCGCGCGCGCCATTGATTGACCCTGTTCAGATTCATCCATCCATCGCCGAAGGAGTGCAAGCATGTTGAAACACCTGGGTTTCCTGGCGGTAGCGGGGCTGGCGGTCGTGCTGGCCGGTTGTGCCCACAGTCCGCAGCAATTGAACGTCACGCCCAGCGTGACCATTCCCCTCAGTCAGGTGGCGCGTCAGCAGCCGGTGGTGGTCACGGTAAAGGATGGCCGGTCATCCCCCGTGCTGGGCACGCGCGGCGGCCTGTATCCTGACTCAAGCAACCTGACCATCAGTGAGCAGACGATGCCGCATGTACGGCAGCAGGTGGAACAGGCGCTGGGCAAGCTGGGTTTTCAGGTGGTTGCCGAAGGCACGCCCAATGCCAACAGCATGGTGGTGAGCCTGGCTGATCTGTCGTATGTATCACCGAAGGAAGGGGTGTATGTCACCCAGGCGGACATCGCCGCGGCGTTCGCCGTTGAGGTGCGCTCGATGAACCAGCGCTACAATGGCCGTTACAGCGCGTCGGCCCAGCATCGCTTCGGCTATGCACCGAACCAGGCGACCAATACCCGGCTGGTTACCGAAGTGATGAGCGATGCCCTGTCGCGGATCTTCAAGGATCCGGAAGTCATCCGCATCCTGCAGCAGTAATCTCTTCGCGCAGCGGGCCGCTCTGCCAGCGGCCCGCTGCCGCACCTCACTCTTCCTTGGTATCGCGCGGCGGCGTGTGCAGCATCTCGTCATGTTCGGCCATGTTCCAGGGCAGTACACCCGGCGTCAGGTGCAGGAAGTGCAGGTACTTCTCGAAGTGATCGAGAATGTCACCGATGATCTCCTGCTGGTCATAACCGTAGATGTCATAGGCTTGCCCACCGCGGCGCAGGAAGACTTCGGCCCGGTAGTAATAGCTTTCTTCTTCTGCGGTTTCCTCGACTTCGGGATGGGCAAAGGCCGGGCGCAGGTAGTCGCGCAGGCGGATCTCGTAGAGAAAGTCCAGTTGGTCAGGGGTGATGACTTCCAGATAGGCGCGCCGGTGTTCCTCGTCATAGTGCACTTCCGCTGGCCAGGACTGGGCCTGCAAGCCTTTGGCCACGCGGATCATGGCGGTCAGGGCAGTGTCCTTGATGAACAACTCGACCTCATCCTTTTCCGGATAGTTGACGATGCCGGCCAGACGTTTCTTCCACAGCGATGTGCTGCCAGCCCCTGCACTGCTGCGGCCGGACTGCATGCCGTAGCCCATACTGACCCGTTGATGATGGCTCTCGATCACCAATGCCCGCCACATGCCCAGTGCGGAAGTCAGCATGATGATGGCGAAGGGCAGGGCGCTGGCCACGGCCATGCTCTGTAGCGCCTTGAGTCCGCCAGCGACCAGCAATACCGAGGCCAACACGCCACTGAGGATGGCCCAGAAACCGCGCTGCCAGGCCGGTGTGACCAAGGCGCCGCCAGAGGCCAGCGAGTCGACGACCAGCGCTCCTGAGTCAGCGGAGGTTATAAAGAACAGGGTAATCAGTACCACCGTAATGGTGGAAATGATGGCGGTCATGGGTAACTGCTCGAACAGCTTGAACAGGGCGATGGCATTATCCGCCTGGACCTGGTCTATCAGCTCCGAGTAACCCTGGTTGATGATCAGGTGCAGCGCCGTGTCACCAAATACCGAAAACCAGAAGAAGGTGAAGATGGTGGGCACGAACATGACGCCGAAAACAAACTGGCGGATGGTTCGACCGCGACTGATCTTGGCAATGAACAACCCGACAAAAGGCGCCCAGGCAATCGTCCAGCCGAAGATGAACAGGGTCCAGTTGCCGATCCAGTCACTGCGAGAATAGGCCTGTAGATTGAAGGTGCGCTCGATAATGTTGTTGAGATAGCTGCCGGTGTTCTGCAGGAATGTCTCCAGAATGAAGATGGTCGGGCCGACGAAGAACACGAACAGCATCAGCGCGGTGGCCACCACCATATTCAGCATGGCCAGGTTCTTGATGCCCTTGTCCATGCCGGCAACCACCGAGCCCATGGTCAGGAAGGTGATGGCGGCGATGCAGCCAATCTGCACCCCGATGCCGATGGGAATCGACGGCCACAGGTAGTTGAGACCGGCATTGATCTGGGCGACGGACAGGCCGAGCGTGGTGGCAATACCGAACATGGTGCCGAGAATGGCGAAGGTATCCACCGCATGGCCGATAGGTCCGTAGATGCGATCTCCGATCAAGGGATAGAGCGCCGAGCGGATTGACAGCGGCAAGCCATGGCGGAAGGAAAAGTAAGCCAGTACCAGCCCCGTCAGACCGTAGATCGCCCAGATGTGAAAGCCCCAGTGGAAGAAGGCGATCTGCATGGCTTGCTTCGCCGCATCCAGGGTCAGCCCCTCGGCCCCTTCGGGTGGCTCGGCATAATGCAGGACCGGCTCGGCCACCCCGAAAAACAGCAGGGCGATACCGTAGCCAGCGGAAAACAGCATGGCAAACCACGCCGGGAAACTGTATTGCGGTTCGGCATGGTCGGGGCCGAGCTTGATATGGCCCCATTTGCTCATCGCCACGATCACGATGAAGACCAGGAAGATCGCCACCGACAGCATGTAGAACCAGCCGAAGGTCTCGGTGATATAGCCCAGTACCGAAGAAAATAACTCCCCGGCCAGCTCGGGTTGGCTGGCGGTGCCGATGACCAGCAGCAGGATGAAGAAGAACGCCGGGATGAAGACCGGCAACAGGATGGTGGTGTTCCAGAGGCGGGTTCTGGTTGTTTCCGGCATGCGGGGAATACTCCTCAGCCTGGATGCATAGGGGTGAAGGGGAGGCCTGAAGGGCGGCTTGCCGAAGTATAGCAGCCGCCCTGATGCTCAGGATTGGTAGGTGTCGCAGATCTCGACACGGACCCGGGCTGTGCCGGCGCGCAGCATGCCCAGCTCCCGGGCGGCGGCCAGGGATACATCGATGATGCGGCTGCCGACGAAGGGGCCGCGGTCGTTGACGCGCACGACGGTGCTGCGGCCATTGAACAGATTGGTGATGCACAGCTGGGTGTCGAACGGCAGGCTGGGGTGGGCTGCCGTCATCGCCGTTTCATCGTAACGTTCACCGTTGGCGGTGCGTCGACCATCCAGACGGGATGAATAATAGGAGGCCCGGCCCTCGGCGGTGTAGCTCAGGCCGCCGTCCTCATCATTGAAGCTGTCGCCGAGGGCGGCGTAACCGGGCAGCGCGAGCAGGACGGCCAGGGCCAGCCGACCCAGCCACACCGGCGTGCTGCCGACGCGACCGCAGCGGGCGCGGCTACCTGAACGTTGAACAGCCATCCGGTTATCCATCCAGCTTCTGTTTCAGCAGCTGGTTGACCTGCTGCGGGTTGGCCTTGCCCTTGGACGCCTTCATCGCCTGGCCGACGAAGAAGCCGAACATCTTGCCGCGCTTGGCCTCATCGCTGGCGCGGTACTGCTCGACCTGCTCGGTATTGGCTGCCAGTACCTCATCCAGCATGGCCTCGATGGCGCCGCTGTCGGTGACCTGCTTGAGCCCCTTGGCCTCGATGATCTGGTCGGCATCGCCTTCACCATCGGCCATGGCCTCGAACACCATCTTGGCGATCTTGCCGGAGATGGTGTTGTCCTTGATGCGCAGGATCATGCCGCCCAGCTGGCTGGCGCTGACCGGCGACTGGTCGATCTCGATGTCGGACTTGTTCAGCAGGCTGGACAGCTCGCCCATCACCCAGTTGGCGGCCAGCTTGGCGTCGCCACAGACGCGCTGTACTTCCTCGAAGTAGTCGGCCAGCTCGCGGCTGGCGGCCAGCACACTGGCGTCATAGCTTGACAGGCCGAACTCGCTCTGGAAGCGCTCGCGCTTCTGTTGTGGCAGTTCCGGCAGTTCGCCGCGCACAGCCTCGATAAAGGCTGGCTCGATGATCACCGGCAGCAGGTCCGGGTCGGGGAAGTAGCGGTAGTCGTTGGCTTCTTCCTTGCTGCGCATGGAGCGCGTCTCGTCCTTGTTCGGATCGTACAGGCGGGTTTCCTGAATCACCGTGCCGCCGTCTTCGATCAGCTCGATCTGGCGCTGCACCTCGGTATTGATCGCCTTCTCGATGAAGCGGAAGGAGTTGACGTTCTTGATCTCGCAGCGGGTGCCGAACTCGGCCTGGCCCTTGGGCCGTACCGACACGTTGCAGTCGCAGCGCAGTGAACCTTCGGCCATGTTGCCGTCGCAGATGCCCAGGTAGCGCACCAGCGAGTGGATGGTCTTGGCGTAGGCCACCGCTTCCTTGGCGCTGCGCATGTCCGGCTCGGAGACGATCTCCAGCAGCGGCGTACCGGCGCGGTTCAGGTCGATGCCGCTCATGCCCTGGAAGTCTTCATGCAGGCTCTTGCCGGCGTCTTCTTCCAGGTGCGCGCGGGTCACGCCGACGCGCTTGACCGTGCCGTCATCCAGGGTGATATCGAGAAAGCCCTTGCCGACGATCGGCAGGTCCATCTGGCTGATCTGGTAGCCCTTGGGCAGGTCCGGGTAGAAGTAGTTCTTGCGCGCAAAGACGTTGGTCATGCCGATCTCGGCATCGATCGCCAGGCCGAACTTGACGGCGTTGCGTACTGCCTGGGCATTGAGCACCGGCAGGGTGCCGGGCATGCCCAGATCGATCAGGCTGGCCTGGGTGTTGGGCTCGGCGCCGAAGCTGGTGGCACTGCCCGAGAAGATCTTCGAGGCGGTGGTGAGCTGGGCATGAATCTCCAGCCCGATAACGATTTCCCATTGCATGGTCAGTATTCCTCAAAACCCATCAGGCGTGCGGGTGTGCCAGTCGGTGTGCTGCTGGTACTGGTGCGCGATATTCAGCAGGCGCGGCTCGCTGAAATAGGGACCCAGCAGTTGCATGCCGATTGGCAGGTCGCCAGCAAAACCCGCCGGCAGGGCGATGCCCGGTACGCCGGCGAGGTTGGCGGTGATGGTATAGATGTCGGTCAGATACAGGCTCACCGGATCGTCGATCTTCTCGCCGATGCGGAACGCCGGGGTCGGCGAGGTCGGGCAGAGGATGACATCCACCTGCTCGTAGGCGGCCATGAAATCGTTCTTGATCAGTCGGCGGACCCTCTGCGCCTGCAGGTAATAGGCGTCGTAATAACCGGCCGACAGGGCGTAGGCGCCGACCATGATGCGGCGCTTGACCTCGTCACCGAAGCCTTCGGCGCGCGAGCGCTTGTACAGGTCGGTCAGGTCCGCCGGGTTGTCGCAGCGGTAGCCGAAACGCACACCGTCGAAACGCGACAGGTTGGAGGAGGCTTCCGCCGGCGCGATGATGTAGTAGGCCGGGATCGCCAGCTCGGCGTTGGGCAGGCTGACTTCCTTTATTTCCGCACCCAGGGCCTGGAACTGCTTGACCGCGGCGGCAATGGCGTCGGCGGTGGCGGTATCCAGGCCGCTGGCGAAGTATTCCTTCGGCAGACCGATACGCAGCCCGGTCAGCGGCTGGTTGAGCTCGGCGCTGTAGTCCGGCACGGGTTCATCGACGCTGGTGGAGTCACGCTCATCGAAACCGGCCATGGCCTGCAGCAGCAGGGCGCAGTCTTCGGCGGTGCGGGCCATCGGGCCGCCCTGATCCAGGCTGGACGCATAGGCGATCATGCCCCAGCGCGAGACCCGGCCATAGGTCGGCTTGAGGCCGGTCAGCGCGGTATAACCCGCTGGCTGGCGGATCGAGCCGCCGGTATCGGTGCCAGTGGCGGCTGCGCACAGCCGCGCCGCGACAGCAGCGGCCGAACCGCCGGAAGAGCCACCGGGCACATGCTCGGTATTCCACGGGTTGCGGACCGCACCGTAATAACTGGATTCGTTGGACGAGCCCATGGCGAACTCGTCCATGTTGGTCTTGCCCAGGGTCACGGTGCCGGCGGCCAGCAGCCGGGCGGTGACGGTGGACTCGTAGGGCGCGATGAAGTTGTCGAGCATCTTCGAACCGCAGCTGGTACGTACGCCCTGGGTGCAGAACAGGTCCTTGTGGGCCAGCGGAATACCGGTCAACGGGCCGGCATCACCGGCGGCCAGCCGCGCATCGGCGGCGCGGGCCTGCTCCAGCGCCAGTTCCGGGGTAACGGTGATGTAGCTGTTGAGCGCGCCATCGAACTGCTCGATGCGCTTGAGGTAGTGTTCGGTCAGCTCGACGCTGGAAATCGCCTTGCTGTGCAGGGCTTGGGACAAGCCGGCGAGGGTTTTCTCATGCATGTAATTTGTCTCGTTTCAAAGCGCGGCAGCAGGGATCGATCACTCGATGACCCGGGGTACCAGATACAGGCCCTGTTCGGTGGCCGGCGCAATGGCTTGCAGCGCGTCGCGCTGATTGATTTCGGTGACGGCGTCGGTGCGCAGCCGCTGGGTGGTTTCCAGCGGGTGGGCGAGGGGCTCGATGCCGCTGGTGTCGACGGCCTGCAACTGGTCGATCAAGCCCATGATGCCGGCCAGCTTGTCAGTAGTGGCGGTAATGTCGTCGCCGTGGAGGGCAATGCGCGCAAGATGGGCAATCTGTTCCACGTCAGAGCGGTCTAGGGCCATGTGTTTTCTCCATGAAGCCGGACGATCCGGTGTTATATGCCGATGTTGCCGGGCAAAGGGACGAATTTACCACATCCGCGCCTTGCCCAAAAACCCCGCCATTGTTAGAGTTGCGACACTTCGGGAAGTACCGATCAGTTGCCTGTGTTGGAGTCGTTTCGCCGCTCTTCATTTGTGTGTGTCAGTGGCTATTTGCCAGGCAGCCTGCGTATCAGTGTTCCTTTCATTCAACCCACGTGCCCTCGGGGTGTATTCAACGCATGTTCAAAAAAATTCGTGGCATGTTTTCCAGTGACCTGTCCATCGACCTGGGAACCGCCAATACTCTGATTTATGTTCGCGAGCGGGGCATTGTACTGGATGAACCGTCCGTCGTTGCCATTCGCACCCATGGCAACCAGAAAAGCGTGGTGGCCGTCGGCACCGAAGCCAAGCGCATGCTCGGTCGCACGCCCGGCAACATCCAGGCGATCCGTCCGATGAAGGACGGCGTTATTGCCGACTTCAGCGTATGCGAGAAGATGCTGCAGTACTTCATCAACAAGGTCCACGAGAACAGCTTCATCCAGCCCAGCCCGCGGGTGTTGATCTGCGTCCCCTGCAAATCCACCCAGGTCGAGCGCCGGGCCATTCGCGAATCGGCGCTGGGCGCCGGGGCCCGCGAAGTCTACCTGATCGAGGAACCGATGGCGGCGGCTATCGGTGCCGGCCTGCCGGTCGAGGAAGCCCACGGCTCCATGGTCGTGGATATCGGTGGCGGTACCACCGAGATCGCCCTGATCTCGCTCAACGGCGTGGTCTATGCCGAGTCGGTGCGGGTCGGCGGCGACCGTTTCGACGAAGCCATCATCACCTACGTGCGACGCAACTACGGCAGCCTGATCGGTGAATCCACCGCCGAGCGCATCAAGCAGGAAATCGGTGTGGCCTTCCCCGGCGGCGAAGTGCTGGAAGTGGACGTGCGTGGCCGCAACCTGGCCGAGGGTGTGCCGCGGGCCTTCACGCTGAACTCCAACGAAGTGCTGGAAGCGTTGCAGGAATCCCTGGCGACTATCGTCCAGGCGGTCAAGAGCGCGCTGGAGCAATCGCCCCCGGAACTGGCCTCGGATATCGCCGAGCGCGGCCTGATCCTGACGGGTGGTGGCGCGCTGCTACGTGATCTGGACAAACTGCTGAGCCAGGAAACCGGCCTGCCGGTGATCGTCGCCGAAGAGCCCCTGACCTGCGTTGCCCGTGGTGGTGGTCGTGCGCTGGAGATGATGGACCAGCACGCAATGGATCTGCTGTCCACCGAGTGATCGGTGCCATGGCGGCGGGCATGGGCCTGCCGCAACAGCCTGTCCTGCCGCCGCAAGGAGCCCACCCATCAAACCGCTTTTCATCAAGGGCCCATCGCTTGGGGTCCGCTTTCTGGCCCTCACGGTGCTGTCGATTGCACTGATGGTGGTCGACGCCCGCTTTGCCGCGCTCAAGCCCCTGCGTTCGCAGCTGGGCATGGTACTCACACCGCTGTACTACGTGGCCGAGCTGCCGGTGCGCGCCTGGGATGCCGTCTATCTGCAGTTGACCAGCCGTGCCGACCTGATTGCCGAGAACGAAAGCCTGCGCGCCGAAGCCCTGCTGACCAAGCGCAAGCTGCAGAAGCTGGCGGCCCTGACCGAGCAGAATGTGCGCCTGCGCGAACTGCTCAACTCCTCCGAACTGGTGGACGAGCGGGTACTGGTTGCCGAGCTGATCGGTGTCGATCCCAACGCGTACACCCAGCGCATCCTGATCGACAAGGGCGAGCGCGACGGCGTGTTTCTCGGTCAGCCGGTGCTGGATGCCACCGGCCTGATGGGCCAGGTGGTGGAAGTGCTGCCGTTCAGCGCCCGGGTGCTGCTGATCACCGATTCGTCCCACAGCCTGCCGGTACAGATCAACCGTAACGGCCTGCGCGCCATTGCCAGCGGTACCGGCAGCAGCGATTGGCTGGAGCTGCGTCATGTCGGTGATACTGCCGATATCCGCGTGGATGACATCGTCGTCAGTTCCGGTCTGGGCCAGCGCTTTCCCGCCGGTTATCCGGTCGGCCGGGTGGCGTCGGTGAACCGCGACGCCTCGCAGCCGTTTGCCGAGGTGCGGGTCGAACCCACCGCGCAGCTCAACCGCAGTCGTTATCTGCTGCTGGTATTCAGCCCGGAAAGTGGCTACGGCGATGTGCTGCCGGCATTGAGTCTTGATGGCGAGGCGGTGGATGCGAACGCTGCAGGTGACGCTGAGCCGGGCACCGCCACGCCGCAAGCAGCGCCGTCAGGCGAGACCCCGCCAGTGGCGCCGGCCGCAGAGGAGCAGAACGATGCGCAGTAGCCTGATAGTGGGGCTGACCTTCCTCGCCGCGCTGGTCCTCAGCGTAGTCCCCATGCCGGCGCCCTTCGATACCGCGCGCCCCATGTGGCTGGCCATGGTGGTCGCCTACTGGGTGATGGCGCTGCCGCACCGGGTCGGCCTGCTGACCGCCTGGGTGGCGGGGCTGGCGACCGATGTGCTGGCCGGTGAACTGTTCGGCCAGAACGCGCTGGTGCTGGTGCTGGTGGCCTGGCTGATGTTGCTGCTGTACCAGCGCATCCGGCGTTTCCCGCTGTGGCAGCAGAGCCTGGTGATGCTGCCGGTGCTGGGCATCGCCCAGATGGTCGCGCTGTGGCTGAGCAGTCTGGTCGGCAATCGGCCGCCGACCCTGTTGTACCTGCTGCCGGCGGTGATCAGCGCGGTACTCTGGCCCTGGGTGTTCTCCGTGCTGCGGGGCGTAAGGCGGCGCTTCCATGTGCTCTGAGCGCAGGGTGCCGGTGCACCTGGCGTCGGCCTCGCCCCGTCGCCGCGAACTGCTGGAACAGATCGGCGTGCCGGTGCAGCGGGTGGTTTGCGCGGTGGATGAGCAGGTGCTGGCCGGCGAAGAGGCGGCGGACTATGTGCAACGGGTGACCCGGGACAAGGTCCGCGCCGGGGTGGCGGTGGCGCCGGCGGGTGCTGTGGTACTGGCCGCGGACACCGCCGTGGTCCTCAATGGACGCGTTCTCGGCAAGCCGGCAGACCGGGAGCATGCCCTGGCCATGCTGCGGGCCTTGTCCGCCAGGGAGCACCAGGTGCTGACCGCCGTGGCGGTGGCCCGTGGTGAGGAGCTGCGACTGCAGTTGGTCACCACCCTGGTTCGCTTCCGGCCGTTGAGCGAGGCGCAGATGCTTGCCTACTGGCACACCGGCGAGCCGGCGGACAAGGCGGGCGGCTATGGTATCCAGGGGCTGGGCGCCGTCTTCATCGAGCATATCGAGGGCAGCTACAGCGCCGTGGTCGGCCTGCCCCTGGCGGAAACCGCGGAGCTCCTCGCAGAATTTTCCATTCCCTGTTGGCAGTTGCGCTGACAGAGCGCTGGCGGGCCGGTATCCTGACTGTCTGACACAGAGGAAGAGGGCTCCATGAGCGAAGAAATCCTGATCAACATCACGCCAATGGAGACCCGGGTCGCGCTGGTGGAAAATGGCGTCCTCCAGGAAGTCCACATCGAGCGTACCCAGCGCCGCGGCATCGTCGGCAATATCTACAAGGGCAAGGTGGTGCGGGTGCTGCCGGGCATGCAGGCGGCCTTCGTGGACATCGGCCTGGAACGGGCGGCCTTCATCCATGCGTCGGAGATTTCCGAGCGCGAAGGCGCCGCGGTCGAGCCGATCAGTGCCCTGGTGCATGACGGCAAGGCGCTGGTGGTGCAGGTGACCAAGGACCCTATCGGCACCAAGGGCGCACGGCTGACTACCCATCTGTCGGTCCCTTCGCGCTACCTGGTATACATGCCGCGGACCCCCCATGTCGGCATTTCCCTGAAGATCGATGAAGAAGCCGAGCGTGATCGGCTGCGGGAGATCGTCGCCCGTTGCGTCGAGCAGGAGGGCGTCGAGGAGCGCGGCGGCTTCATTCTGCGCACCGCCGCCGAAGCCGCGCGCGAAGAAGACATCCTCATCGATATCCGGTATGTACGCCGTCTGTGGCAGCAGATCCAGCAGCAGATGAATACCGCGCCGGCGCCCTCGGTCCTCTACGAAGACCTGCCGCTGGCGCTGCGCACCCTGCGCGATCTGGCCAACCCCCGGCTGGAAAAGATCCGCATCGATTCCCGGGAAACCTTTCAGAAGGTGGAGCAGTTCGTCCATGAGCTGATGCCGGGCGTCGAGGATCTGCTGGAGCATTATCCCGGCGAGCGGCCGATCTTCGATCTGTATGGGGTCGAAGACGAGATCCAGAAGGCGCTGGAGCGCAAGGTCATGCTCAAGTCCGGTGGCTACCTGGTGATCGACCAGACCGAGGCGATGACCACCATCGACGTCAATACCGGCGCCTTCGTTGGCCATCGCAACCTGGAAGAGACGATCTTCAAGACCAACCTGGAGGCGGCCACCTCGATTGCCCGCCAACTGCGCCTGCGCAACCTGGGTGGCATCATCATCATCGACTTCATCGACATGGAAGACGAAGAGCACCGCCGGCAGGTGTTGCGCACCCTGGAACGCCAGCTGGAGCGCGACCACGCCAAGACCAACATCATCGGCATCACCGAACTGGGGCTGGTGCAGATGACCCGCAAGCGCACCCGCGAAAGCCTGGAACAGGTGCTCTGCGAACCCTGCCCCTGTTGCACGGGGCGCGGCATCCAGCGGACCGCGGAAAGCGTCTGCTACGAGATCTTCCGCGAGATCATGCGTGAAGCCCGGGCCTACCAGGCCGGTGGCTACATGGTGCTGGCTTCCCAGGCGGTGATCGACCGGCTGCTCGACGAGGAGTCGGGCAACGTGGCTGACCTGGAGCTGTTCATCCAGCGGCCGATCAAGTTCCAGGTGGAGCCCATGTACACGCAGGAACAGTACGACGTGGTGCTGACCTGATTCATCTTGACCGGAGTGACTGACCTTCCATGAGCTGGCAGCGCTGGTTGCGGCGTTTTCTCGACGGGCTGATCCTGCTGCTGGTGGGCTGGCTGCTGCTGTCCGCAGCCTATGTCAGCCTTGGTCGTCAGTTCGTGCCGGCGGTGGTGGACTATCAGGCCGAGCTGGTTGAGTGGGTCGAGCAGCAGACCGGGCGCGCCATCGAGCTGCAGAGCCTGGAAGGCGAAATGCAGGGTGCCCAGCCGGTATTCACTTTGCGCGGGTTACGGGTTCACGAAGCCGCCGATCCGGCCAGCCCGGTGCTGTTCGATCTGCAGCATGTCACCGCCCGGGTCGATGTCTTCGCCAGCCTCTGGCATCGCCAGCCGGTGATGGACGCGCTGCAGCTCGAAGGCCTGTCGCTGGAAGTCATCGAAGATGCCGACGGTCACTGGCGCCTCGAAGGACTGGGGCAGAAGGAAACCGCTGGAGATGGCCTCGACCGTGCGTTGGAGCAGTTATTCGAGCAGCGCCGCATCACCCTGTTGGATACCCGTATCCGCATCAGCCCCTGGGCTCAGCCCGATTGGGTGTTTGCCGATGGCGACCTGACGCTGCTGAACCAGGGCAACCGCCACCGGCTGGATGCCCGGGTGCGGCTGCCGGATGCACAACTGGTGCAGCTGCAGCTCAATGGCCGCATGCCAAATCGGGACTGGCGGCAGACCGAACTGGACTTCTTCGCCGCTCTGCCGGCCAGCGACTGGAGTGACTGGCTGCCGGCTGAAGTATTGCGCGCCGCCCGCATCGAGCGACTGGTCGCCGGTGGTGAGTTGTGGGGGCGCTGGCAGGACAACCGCATGCAGCAGCTTCGCGGGCAGCTGCAGGCCCCGGCGGTCGAGCTGGATCTGCTGCGTCCGGCGCCTGCGGTGCAGGACCTGAGCATGGGCTTCGCGCTGCAGCTGTCCGATGAGCAGCAGCGGCTGAACATCGACGATCTGCGCCTGCGCCTGGATGAACACGACTGGCCCGCCACCCGCCTGCAGTTGCAGCGCCAACCGGCGGATGGGCGCTGGCAGGCCCGGATCGATCAACTGCCGCTGGATCTGCTGGGCCAGTGGCTGGGTGGCGTATTGCCCGATGAGCACAGCGCCGAGATCCTCGACACCCTGGCGCCGGAAGGTACCTTGCGGGATGTATCGTTGAGTGGCGGTGACGGTGCCGACTTTCTCGACTGGTCATTGCTGGCGCGGCTGGAGAAGGTCGGCGTGCAGGCCTGGGAAGGCGTGCCGGCATTCGCCGGTATCAGTGGGGTGGTCGCAGGCACCCCCTCGGCCGGTGAGCTGCGGGTCGACAGTCGCGACTGGAGCATGCATCTGCCGCGGCTGTTTCCCGAGCGCTGGGAGTACGGCAGCCTGGTTGGCGCGCTGAACTGGAGCTGGTCGAACGCGGACGGACTGCGACTGGCGGTACCGGGCGCGGCGGTCCAGGGCGTTCAGGGTAACGGTGCGGCCACCCTTGATCTGCACCTGCCGCGTCCGGGCGGCACGCCGACCATGGACCTGCGTGTCGCCCTGCGCGATAGCCGTGCCGAATACCACAGTGATTATCTGCCCACCCTGTCGCCAGCGATGAGCCCCGCGCTGACGGAATGGCTGGCCGACTCGCAGCTCGCTGGGGTGGTGCCGCTGGCGATCTTTGCCTATGAAGGTTCACTGCTCAAGGCGGCGACCAGTGACGAGCGGCAGATCAGCCTGTTCGGGCGGCTGGAGCAGGGCAGTCTGCTGTTCCAGGAGGGCTGGCCGGTTCTGCAACAGGTCGATGGCTCGTTGTATCTGAATAACGCCGACCTGACCATCGACGAGGCTCGCGGGCAGCTGTTGCAGACCCAGCTCGAGAACATCGAGGTGACCCTTGGGCGCGACGCCCAGGAAAACCTGGAGCTGCTGATTGACGGTGCCTTTGCCGGACTGCTGCAGGATGGCTTGCAGCTGATGCAGCAAACGCCGCTGGCCGAGCTCACCGGTGACCCCTTGCACGGCTGGAGCGGAGCGGGGGAAGTACAGGGTGAATTGCAG
>DXBL01000197.1 GCA_019116555.1 Candidatus Pseudomonas excrementavium | reverse complement strand
CGGGTGGGCCTCGGGTAATCCGAGCGCTGCGGCTTCGTCGGCACGCGCCGGCTGCTGCTGTTCGAGCAGGACTTCGACCTGGAAGTCATCGTTGCCGGCCGCCATCAGCCGCCGGGTCAGCGAGCCGGTGCCGCTGAGCCAATCGAGCATAATACTGTCGGAAATATCGGTATGTTCGGTTACCAGTTGCCAGTCGGGAATGCTCACGGATCTCTCTGTCGCTGCGGGTAGTCAGGTGCAGAGGGTATCATGACTGGGCGGCTTTTCACCTGTCCTGGCGCAGCGGTTGGCCGGCACCAGAGCTTTACGGTAGTCTCGAAAGCCAATTTTGTTCCCTTTGTGACGTAGCATTCAGGAATCATTGATGAAGAAATGGCAATGCATTGTATGTGGGTTCATCTATGACGAGGCGGAAGGTTGGCCCGATGACGGCATCGCGCCCGGCACCCGCTGGGAAGACGTACCGGCTGACTGGCAATGTCCGGATTGCGGCGTCGGCAAGGAAGACTTCGAGATGATCGCCATCGGTTGAACTTCGTGGCGGTGAGACAATTTTGCGTTTTTCCGGTAAATCGGCGATAACTCTGCCTGTCAGCCCGGTTTTGGCTGGCGCAGGCGCCCGAGTCGTGCCATGCTGGGCAGGCTTTGACAGCCTTGGGCCAGGAACGGCGGGGCCGTCGCCGAGCATCGCTGCAGCAGGCAGCGAAAAACAACAACAACACATAGTGAGGCTTTATATGCGTAAACCGGAACTCGCAGCGGCTATTGCCGACAAGGCTGACCTGAGCAAGGACCAGGCAAACCGCGCACTCAACGCGATTCTCGATGAAATCACCCAGGCCCTGAGCCGCAAGGATACGGTTACCCTGGTCGGGTTTGGAACCTTCCTGCAGCGGCATCGTGGTGCCCGGACCGGCAAGAACCCGCAAACCGGCGAGCCGGTTCAGATCAAGGCGAGCAATACCGTGTCCTTCAAGCCCGGCAAGGGATTGAAAGATTCCGTCAATTGAACGGAAAGGCCGGGGGCTGCTCAGCCCCCGGTAGCTAACTCAGCGACCTCTCAGCGATTCCAGCCCAACTGGTACTCATTCACCAGCTTGCGCAGTGCATCGCGCGCATCCAGCACCTTGTCCACCGCCTTGTCCGCTTCTTCTCGGGTCAACTGCAGACGCTCCAGCAGGGTCTCGGGGATAACCATGTCCGGCCCGCCACCCAGTTCTCGCTCACGCAGCAGCGCCAGGCTCAGGTAGACCAGGTTGGCGTACTGATGATGCTCGCCGGCGTAGTGCGGGTCGTGCTGATGGCGGATGGCGCTGGAAATTTCCGCCGGCATATCCCAGTAGCGCATCAACCAGCTGCCGATCTGATCCCGGTTCACGCCGAGCAGGTGCTGGTCCACCAGGTGGGCCGGCACATGCGGATTGGCTTCCACATGGCGGCAGATCAGCTTGAAGTAGGGCGGGAAGATATACGCCAGCAGCAGATAGCCGAAGTTGTGCAGCAGGCCGGCCAGGTAGTTCAGGCCCAGTTCGGGGCGATGTTCGCGCGGCATTGCCTTGGCCAACCCTTCGATCGCGGCGGCGGTGTAGATGGCCTGCTCCCAGTAGGGCGTGCTGCGCTCGGGTGCATCCTTGGGCAGGCTGAAGGTCTTGCCCAGGGACAGGCCGACCGCCAGGTTGATCACCAGGTCGAAGCCCAGCACTCGGGTGATGGCGTCTTCCACCGAGCGGATCTTGCCCGGTGCGGCGTAGAACGAGGAAGACGCCCAGCTGACTACCTGGGCAGCCAGGCTGGGGTCGGTTTCCACCACATCGGTGAGCTGCTCGACAGTGGCATCGGGATTCACTCGCAGTTTCATGATCTGTTGCGCGGTGTTGGGCAGCGGCGGAATCTCGATGGTTTCTTCCAGGCGCTGGCGCATGCGCAGGGCGGTGAAGTTCTTCACCGCCAGGTTGATGTCGTGCCGGTCCTGTTCGGCATCTTCAGCGGTGCATGCGATGGTGCTCAGCGGCACCGCGAAGGTGGTTGCGGTGGCGGTAGCCGCCAGGCAGGCCAGCGCGCTCTGCTCGAGCTCCAGGCACCAGCCGGACAGGCCGCTGGGCATCCACACCCGGGGATGGGTCAGCAACTGCTGCTCGATGAGGCAGGGCGAGTCCACCAGTACCGGCAAGCCCGGCAGGTGGGTCAGCTGATAGCGCTGCAGGATGCTCTGCAGCTGTTGATCGCGCACCGGCTGCAGCTCTCGACCGGTCACCCGGGTCAGTTCCCGCAGGTCCAGCAGATGGTCGGCGGGGAACAGGGTCAACAGTGCCCCATCGGCGTCGCTGAGCAGGCATACCTGAATCTGCTGGGCCAGCGGGCCGGCTGCGCTCTGGGGGCGCAGCTGATAGGCAATCTCCTGTTGCTGCAGCTGCTTTTCCAGCAGGTCAGGCAAGCTGGCGCTGGCTGACGGCATGGCTGCGTGATCGGTCATCAGAAGGATCCTTGTCTGGACAATCAAAAGGGAGTGATTGAAGCGATCTTAGGGGCTGTACCCGTTGCACCGCAAGCTGACGGGCATTTCATACCTGGGCGAACTGCTGCGCGTCGGCCAGCCAGCGATCAATAACCAGGTTCACCCGTTGCGGATGCTGTCGGGCAAAGGCCGCTGCGGCTTCCTGCACCTGCGGCAGCAGATCGGCATCGCGGACCAGATCGGCGACGCGGAACTGCACCAGACCGGTCTGGCGGGTGCCCAGTACCTCACCGGGGCCGCGCAGTTCCAGGTCCTTTTCGGCGATGACGAAGCCGTCCGAGCTTTCCCGCATGATACCCAGCCGCTCGCGGCCCAGCGCCGACAGCGGGGCGTGGTACAGCAGCACGCAATGACTGGCAGTGCTGCCACGACCGACCCGGCCGCGCAACTGGTGCAACTGCGCCAGGCCGAGGCGTTCGGGGTTCTCGATGATCATCAGGCTGGCGTTGGGTACATCCACACCGACCTCGATCACCGTGGTGGCGACCAGCAGGTGCAGGTCGCCGTCCTTGAACGCCTGCATGATCTCGGCCTTCTCGGTGGCCTTCATGCGCCCGTGAATCAGGCCGATGGACAGCTCGGGCAGGTGTTCGCAGAGATTCTGCCAGGTCACTTCCGCGGCCTGGGCCTGCAGCTGTTCGGACTCCTCGATCAGGGTGCAGACCCAGTAGGCCTGCCGCCCCTCGGCGCAGCCGGCGCGTACCCGCTCGATGACCTGGTCGCGGCGGCTGTCGGACACCAGCACGGTATTGATCGGCGTGCGCCCGGGTGGCAGCTCATCGAGAATCGAGGTATCCAGATCGGCATAGGCGCTCATCGCCAGCGTGCGCGGGATCGGCGTGGCGGTCATGATCAACTGATGCGGCGAGAAGCGCCCGGCCGCGCCCTTGTCGCGCAGGGCCAGGCGCTGCTGCACGCCGAAGCGGTGCTGCTCGTCGATAATCGCCAACCCCAGGTTGTGAAACTGCACTTCGGCCTGGAACAGCGCGTGGGTGCCCACCACCATGGCCGCGTCGCC
>DXBL01000196.1 GCA_019116555.1 Candidatus Pseudomonas excrementavium | reverse complement strand
TCCTGGCGCCCCTGGTCATTGCCGGCTTTGTGCTGCTGGACCACCTCTGGTTTGCCGTGATGATCGGCTTCATCGTTACCCTGGGTGCCTGGGAGTGGGCTCGGCTCGCCGGCGAGACCTCGCAGAAGGGGCGGGTGATCTATGCGGTGGCGGTGGCGTTGCTATTGGTGGGGCTGTATCGCGATGCCTGGGCACCGCACTTTCTGCTGGCGCCGGCGCTGGGCTGGTGGCTGCTGGCGACCAGCATGATCATGCGCTATCCCAGCGGTCGCGGGCTCTGGTCCGGCTCGCTGATCGCGCAACTGTTCGGTCTGCTGGTCCTGCTGCCGGCGTGGTACGGCCTGGTCTGGCTACGCGCACTGGATGGCGGGCTGTGGCTGATTCTGGCGGTGGTGGTGATGGTCTGGGCGGCGGATATCGGCGCCTATTTCGCCGGCAAGACCTTCGGTCGCCACAAGCTGCTGCCCCGGGTCAGCCCCGGCAAGACCATCGAGGGATTGCTCGGTGGCGTGCTGCTGACCCAGGTGCTCGCTGTTGCCGTGATGCTCTATCTCGGCTGGTCGCTGCAGTCCATCCTGATCGGCATGTTCGGTACCCTGGTGGTGGTGCTGTTCTCGGTGGTGGGTGATCTTACCGAAAGCCTGTTCAAGCGCGAGCAGGGCCTGAAGGACAGCAGCAACCTGTTGCCCGGTCATGGTGGCGTGATGGACCGTATCGACAGTCTGACGGCGGCGGTGCCGATCTTCTCCCTGGGCTGGTATCTGTTCGGGAGTCTGCTGGGTTGAGTCACGAATGGATAACGGTACTGGGGGCCACCGGATCGATCGGCGTCAGTACCCTGGATGTGCTGGCCCGGCACACTGAGCGCTACAGTGTCTTCGCCCTGACCGGGTACAGCCGCATGGCGGTGCTGGAAGCGCAATGTCAGCAGCACCGACCGGTATTTGCCGTCGTTGCCGATGCCCTCCAGGCCGCCGGATTGCAGCAGCGCCTGGATGCCGCCGGTGTGCCGACCCGGGTATTGCATGGACCCGAGGCGCTGGCCGAGGTGGCATCCGACGAACGTGCCCAGGTAGTCATGGCGGCTATCGTGGGAGCAGCGGGGCTGGCCCCGACGCTGGCCGCGGTGCGCGCCGGCAAGCGCGTACTGCTGGCCAACAAGGAAGCGCTGGTCATGTCCGGCGCCCTGTTCATGCAGGCGGTCAGCCGATCCGGTGCCCAGCTATTGCCAATCGACAGCGAACACAACGCCATCTTCCAGTGCATGCCGCACAACTATGCCACCGGTCTGGGCCAGGTCGGGGTACGGCGCATTCTGCTCACTGCCTCGGGCGGTCCCTTCCGTGATTACGCCCTGGAAGACCTGGCCGGGGTCACGCCGGCGCAGGCCTGTGCCCATCCCAACTGGTCGATGGGGCAGAAGATTTCCGTGGATTCGGCCAGCATGATGAACAAGGGGCTGGAGCTGATCGAAGCCTGCTGGCTGTTCGATGCGCGTCCCGAGCAGGTGGAAGTGGTGGTGCATCCACAGAGCGTGGTGCATTCGCTGGTCGACTATGTCGATGGATCGGTGCTGGCGCAGCTGGGCAACCCCGATATGCGCACCCCCATCGCCCACGCCCTGGCCTGGCCGGAGCGAATCGACTCCGGCGTCAGCGCGCTTGACCTGTTGCTGACCGCGCGGCTGGATTTCCAGGCGCCTGATCCGCTGCGTTTTCCCTGCCTGCCCCTGGCCCGCCAGGCCTTCGAGGCCGGCGGTACCGCCTGTGCCATTCTCAACGCCGCCAACGAAGTGGCTGTGCAAGCCTTTCTCGGCGGGCGCATTGGTTTCACCGACATCCCTGTTATTATCGAGCACACGTTGAACTGCCTTCCGCCCGAGCGGGTCGAAGAGCTGCCACAGGTCATGCTGGCCGATCAGCAGGCCCGCGAACAGGCGGAAAAATGGCTGGTCAATCGGGTCTGAGTATAAGGCTCAGGCCGGTTCCCCGAATGAGGCACTGAATGGATCTTTTGTTTACTTTGCTGGCCACTGTCGTGGCATTGGGGCTGCTGGTCACCATTCACGAATACGGCCATTTCTGGGTCGCGCGTCGCTGCGGCGTCAAGGTGCTGCGTTTTTCCATCGGCTTCGGCCCGGCGCTGTACAGCTGGCATGACCGCCAGGGCACCGAGTACGTGATCGCCGGTATCCCCTTGGGCGGCTACGTCAAGATGCTCGATGAGCGCGAGAGTCCGGTGCCGGAGCAGGAGCTGGACCAGGCTTTCAACCGCAAGAGCGTCAAGCAGCGCATCGCCATCGTCGCGGCCGGTCCGCTGGCCAACTTCCTGCTGGCCATCGTGGCGTTCTGGATCATCGCTGTGCTGGGCATCACCACCGTGGCGCCGGTCACCGGCCCGGTCGAGCCTGGCAGCGTCGCCGAGCGCGCCGGCATGCGCGAAGGGCTGGAAATCCTCGAGATCGATGGCACTGCGACCCCCACCTGGCATGAAGTCAATCTGCAGCTGATCCGCCGCCTCGGCGAAACGGGACAGCTGCAGTTGCTGGCGCGGGAAGGCGAGGGCGCCGCGCCGCAGAGCTACACCCTGCAATTACGCGACTGGCTGCGCGGCGCCGAACAGCCGGACCCGGTCGCTGCGCTGGGCCTGACCAGCTGGAAGCCGGCGGTACCGCCGCTGATCGGTCAGGTCAGCCCCGATGGTGCGGCCGCCGCGGCCGGGCTGCAGGCGGGCGATCTGATCGTGGCGATCAATGGCGAGCGGGTCAGTGACTGGCT